>NZ_JAOQBX010000036.1:0-17476 GCF_044902225.1 Lactobacillus sp. 23-2
TGTGATTCCATTAGTCCAAACTAAAATACACATCTGCACACATTTTTTACAGCTGACTAATGTTAGAATCAATGAATAAAATCGTTAGAGTAAAAGAAAGGGAATCCTAGCGAAAGCAGCAACTTGGATTGCCCCAGGGGTAAGGGCTGTTGCATATTGGGACTGCGAGTTAGGTTAAATACAAAAAAGAGCTGATCACGGCTCTTTTTTTGTGGCATTCAATTTTAGCATGATTGACCGCCGCCGCCGGACGGCTACGGAATGGGCAACGCCTTGATCAAAATAGGCGATGCCCTTTTTTTCGTCGTAATTTTGTACTGCATCCAGATTTATTAGACTTTGCCGGTCGGCTAAGACCAAACTCGGATACCGCTTTTCATAATCCTTGAGCGTGCCCAGGCAATCGAAAATTCTATTTTTCGCGTAAACGCGCAGGGTCTTGTACTTTTTCGGCTGAATGCTGATGTAATAGAGGTCAGCAAGGGGAATCTTCTCAACGAAATTGCGAATCTTGCTGTAGGTAAAATAGCTCGTCTGATTTGCTGAGCCCATAGTCAGCCGGTACCGCTTATACGCGGTATCGACCGTTTCATGGATTCTTTGCTGAATTTGCTCGGGGGCTGAGTCTTTGGTGATGTAGTCCAATGGCTCAACGTGTCGTTCAATGGTCAGGCGCAAGGCTGTCGCGTCGGCGGTGACAAAGACGATTTGGCTCAAAATGCCGATGTTTTTGATGCGGCTGGCGACCTCAATACCATCGAGGCTTGTCTTTAAGTCGATATCTAAAAAAGCCAGGTAGTTAAGGTCTTGATGCTGCTCAATGTAGGCCAATACGTCGCGGGGCTTGCCAGTACTCAAGACGACGCGGGCGTCATAAGCATCTGGCGTCTCGTTGATCTGAATTCTGTTTTCAATCATTTGCTGAATGATTTCGCGTTCAGCAGCGTTATCTTCCAAAATGATGATGGCTAGCATTATCTGTCGGATCCCTTCTGAATTACTAGTTCAAATGAAATTTCGCTGGCGTTTTGCTCAATCTCCAAGGACAAAGCCGGGTCGCTGTTAACGATTTCGTTGACGTTATCAAGCCCTAGCCCGTCATGATTCTGTTTGCTTGTTACCCTTGGCTTTAGAATCCTGGCGATGTTGACTGGCTGGGAAATGGTATTTTGCACGATCAGGGAATAGTTATTGCCCGAATATTTGGTCAGCAAGACGTTAATTCGCGCGTTTGTCTGTGATTGGCAGGCTTCAGTCGCATTGTCCAAAAAAATGCCAACGCAGCGAATGATGTTCACGATATTTGCAGGCAGAGCAGCAATTGGCTTGTTGATCTCAACTTTGGTCTGGATGCCCTGATCCTGGGCCTGCTGCAGCTTATCGATGATCAGGTATTTCAGTTCTTTGATTTGCAAGTTGGCCAATTCCAGAGTCATTGAATTGGCGGCTTCTTGCAGGCGTTTGTTGTCAGCGACTAGCTCTTCAAGGTACTCGCGGGCCCCGGCGACGTCGGCAGTCAGCAGGTAGCCGTTTAGCGCCAGGAGGCTGTTTTTGTAATCGTGCCGCGCCTTGCGCAAGGCAATGTTTGCCTCTTCCAAGCGGGCGGAATATTCCTGAATCTGCTGGATTTCCGCTTTTTGAATCCGCGTGGCCATAATTTCCTGATTTTCTTGAATTGCCTGGTAAAGATTGA
This sequence comes from Lactobacillus sp. 23-2, assembly GCF_044902225.1. Taxonomy (NCBI): domain Bacteria; kingdom Bacillati; phylum Bacillota; class Bacilli; order Lactobacillales; family Lactobacillaceae; genus Lactobacillus; species Lactobacillus sp. 23-2. The sequence continues at coordinate 1,694 of NZ_JAOQBX010000036.1, forward strand.
AAAAGAGGACCGTAATCAGCAAAAGCACGATAAGCATCAAGCCTAGTTCTACCGAGGAAGCGATGTCGAATACTTCAATCATGGTCCAAATCGCGTAGGTGACCAGCAGGAAGGACCAAACGATCCAGACCAGCAAGTTTAAAAACTGGGGATTAGCGTTGATGTCAGCGGCAATTTTTTTCAGATTTAAAGCAAAGTGCTGTTTCAAAAGGTAAAAAAGCAGGCAGATCAAGATTTCTGGAATGAAACAGACCAAGTTGATAGCCAGGTGATCGAGCAGGTGGTGGGTAAAAGAGTAGGCCAGCAGCTGGACGAGCCAGCCGAAGAGCTCACCCAGGATGGGGTACAGGATCAAGACCAAATAATAGAAAAAGAGCCTGCTCAAGATGTTGACCCGTCCGCGCGCAAAAAGCTGGGAGATTAATTGCACGGCAATGATGACCGCCAGGACATATTGGTAGCCAAAGAGTACCGGGAGCAGCAACAGAGGATAAAGGAGCAGGTCAGACCGCCTTACGCTGGCAAGGGTAAAGGCTAGAAGGACCGAGAAAAGGTACGGGTTAAAAGCGAGATTGTTGATCATTTTATTTTTCCCTAAAAATACGTGCGTCATTGAATGGCTGTTAGCTATATTAAAGCAGCCCATAGCAAAGTGCAACGGCCGTGACGCTCAAGGCTTGAAATTCAACGCTCAAAATCTTTTTTTCAAAACAAGCTGGAAAAGCATATAACAGGAAACATAGATTTTAAGGGAGGCGATCTTATGGAAAATTACATTTTGATGATTGAAAAAGAACTGAGCCAGGCCTTTAAGGAATTGGAGCAGCCAAGAAGCAAGCATTGGAATTGGCACAATTCCTACAGCCACATCAGCATTATGTGTCCAAACAGCAGCAGCCACTTTTCGATTCACGTTAAGCCATGAAGCTGTTGAGGATCACGCCGCGCTTGCTGGGCGGCATCCTGCTAAGCATAATTGCCAGTTTGCTGAATTTGGGGCTTCCCCTGCTGGTTCGCCATTTTATTAACCTTAAGCAGTTCGCCTGGTCAGGCCTTTCTAAAAAAGTCTTGCCGCTGGGCGGGGGGATCCTTATTGGCAACCTCCTGATCAGCACGCTGAGCGATTACTTGATCAGCAGCGAGGGTGACCGGCAAGTCCGCCAGCTGCGCCTGCGTCTTCAAAAGCAGGTCCTGCGCTTGCCGCAGAAATATTTTGACCAGCAGATCAGCGGCAATTTGACTAGCCGGATCATCAACGATGTCAACGTACTGAGAAGCTTTTTGACCGAAACGATCCCGGCAACGGTGACGGGCAGCTTGACTATCTTGGGCACGATGCTCATCACCTTCTCTTTGGACTGGAAGCTGACCCTGCTCATGCTGCTGGTCTTTCCTATTGACGGACTGGTAACCGTTCCTTTAGGAAAAATTAGCGAAGTGATCGCTGACCAAACCCAAAGCAGCCTGGCTGCTCTGACCGGGGTCACTAGTGAGAGCATCAAGCAGATCAAGACCGTTAAATTGAATAACGCGGAGAGTGACGTGCTTGCCAAAAATGCCAGGGAGATCAACCAGCTCTACAGCCTGTCCCTGAAAGCCGACCGCATTGTGGCCGTGATTGGCCCCTTGCAGTCGATGCTGTCTTTTTGCTTGATCATGGCCGTAGTCCTTTATGGGGCGATTAGGGTGAAAACCGGTACGCTGTCAACTGGGACCTTGGGGGCCTTTATGATGTACTTCTTTCAAATTATTGGCCCAATCAACAATGTCGCGCTCTTTTACTCTGACAGAAAGCAAATGCTGGGGGCCACGCGCAAGATCAGCGAAATCATTAATGAAGCTGCTGAAGAGACGGCTGGCAAGGAGCAGCGGGCCGTCGCGCGAGGCAGCAGCCTGCTGAAGCTTGATCAGGTCAGCTTCGCCTACCAGGATCTGCCAGTCCTGGAAAAGGTTAATTTAGCAGCCAGAAGCGGCGAAAAAATTGCCCTAGTTGGCGCGACGGGGGCCGGCAAGAGCACTTTGGCCAACGTCATCACGCGCTTATATCCAATTGACGCGGGCCGGATCAGTTTAAACGGCCAAGCCAGCACGGATTTTTCCCTGCGCCAGTGGCGCGGCTTTTTCAGCGTCGTGCTCCAGGAGAACACTGTTATCTCGGGAAGCATCCGCGATAATTTGACCCTGGGCTTAAACAGGAAAGCGCCGGATCAGGAACTCTGGGAGGCTTTGGCGATGGTGCGTTTGGAGGAATACGTGAAAAAATTGCCGAAAGGGTTAGACAGTCTGCTGGGCGAGAACGGGGCGCGGCTCTCCGGCGGACAAAGACAGCGGCTGCAGATTGCCCGGGCTTGCCTGCGCGATTTTAAGTTTCTGATTTTAGATGAGGCAACGTCGAGTTTGGACGCGGACACCGAGAAAATCATCATGACTGCTTTGGATCAATTAAGGCGGACCAAGAATTGCGGCCAGATTACGATTGCTCACAGATTGGCGACGATCGTTAATAGTGATCGGATCTACTTTATTAAAAATAAAACGGTTATTGCCAGTGGCAGTCATGATGAACTGATGGAGCAAGTTCCTGACTACCGCCGCTATGTCCATGAACAGCAAGTTAGAGAAAAGAGCTGAAGCGCGATGCTGGAAGAGCAAGTAAAGTATTTGGCCGCCGCCCGAAACCTGGACAGTTTGTTCTATACCTGCCAAAAGCGGGAACAAGAGCACCTGTTTGTTTTGAAAAAGAAGCCTGACGGGCGCTGGCTTGATAAAAAGACCGCCAATTGGCATTACGTCTTATATGAGCCTGATAAATTGCCGGTGCAGGGGTGGAAGATTCACCTAAGCGCCACGGTCAAGCAGGCCCAGGGGATGCTGGATGCCGTAGCGCCATGGCTGATCAAGCAGAAAGTTTCTTTTAAATTTCAAAGCAGCCTGGAACAATGCATTGAGGCCAATTCCAAGTATGCCGACCGCGGGGAAAGCGGCAAGTTTATCACGATTTATCCGCGCGGCGCGGCCGAGTTTGCTGACCTGTTGCCAAAGCTGCGGCAGCTGACGGCGCCTTTTGACCTGGGACCATATATTTTGAGCGACCAAAATTGGCAGGAAAGCAACGTGTATTTCCGCTATGGCGGCTTTAAGCCGGTTTACCTGGATACTGCTGCTGGTGAGCGGGTGCCGGCGATATATGATCCGGCCGGAAACAAGCTGGCAGACCAGCGCTTGCCTTATTATCAGCAGCCGGATTTCGTCGAAGATCTGCCAATTTTTGAAAAAAATACTTTCCCAAAGCAGGCAACTTTCGCCCCATTGGTCAAGTATCAAGTCACGGAAGCCCTGCATTTCAGCAACGCGGGCGGGGTTTATTTGGCCGTGAATGAAGGCCAAAAGGTAGTCTTGAAAGAGGGACGCCAGCAGGCAGGCTTGGATGCCAACCTGAAGGATGGCTTTAGCAGAGTCGTAAATGAAGCCAAAATTTTGCGTCAATTGGCGGATCTGCCAGGCGTGGTGAATTGCCGCGCGGATTTTAGCTCATGGCGCCACCACTTTTTGGTGGAGGAGTACATTGAGGGGCAAAGTCTGGAAGAGCTTCTGGCGACGGAATTTCCGTTTGTGCTTGGAGACACTGGCAAACGGACCCGGTACAAGGCTAAGGCCATCAAGATTTTGCGGCAGCTGAAAGAGCTTTTGGACCAGATTCATGCCCGCGGCCTTGCCGTTGGCGACTTGTCCTTAAGCAATATCCTGGTCACGGAAGACGGGCGCGTCCGCCTGATTGACCTTGAAAATGCCGGCGGCGCCATGGAAAAGTATGTTCCTGGCCTGACGACGGTTGGCTTTGTATCAATGGGCGCTAAGACCTTTGCCGAAGCAGATGATTTTGCCTTGATGCGGATTGCCAACTATCTTTTCCTGCCGGTTATCCCGGTGGCTGATTTGGCACCGGACATAATTTCCAAGCAGCAGAAATGGATTGGCGCCTATTTTGGCCAGGACACGGTCCAGTTTTTGCAGAAAATTGCCGGCAGCCCGCGCCAGTCAGCGCCAATTTTTCTAAAAAAGCCGCTGACCGTTCCAGCGAAAGACTTAAGCCGCCAGACCGTGGACTATTTCGTGTCGGGCTTAAGCAGGGGCATTTCGCGGCATTTGCGCTATGACCAGTTGGCTTTGGTGCCAAATCTGGTTGAGGAAAATGCCGATCCCATGGAGCTGCTGAGCTTAGCCCACGGAGCTGCGGGCATCTTATGGGCTGCCAGCCAGCAGGCAGACCTGCGGGACTGGGTTGCCAGCAATCAGGCAGAGATAATCGGGATTGCCAAAGAGACCAAGTCGCTAGGCCTGTTCAATGGCATCAGCGGCTTGGCGAATGTCTTGGATCAGCGGAATTTTCCAGCCTTAGCCAAGCAATTGCGGCAGATCCTGCGGCAAAAAGCTGCTCCAGATATGGCTGATAATTCGCTGGCTACGGGCTTGAGCGGGATCACTCTGACTTTGCTGGAAGATGATCCTGGGCTAAGCGGGAAAATCGCGGAAAACTTGCTTGCCCGCTGGCGGCAGGTCGACTTTAACAATTTCGCGGATGAGGATGTAGGTCTATTGACTGGTTGGGGTGGCGTAAGCTGGCTTTTCTGGCGGCTAGGGCAAAAGAAGGCCGCGGAAGAGATCCTCGTGCGGATTTTGCGCGAGCACGCCAAGGGGACAGACGAGCTAGCCATTACCGATCAATCGCGCGGCTTTGAGAGACTGATTCCATATTTGGAAAATGGGACTTTTGGCTTGGCTTTGTTGATGCATAAATTCATGAGGGAGGACCCGGCTTTTAGGCAGAAATATCAGCTTTTGTTTGATAAATTGAAAAAGTCCTGCCTAAGCTATTGCACCTATATGGAGACGCTGGTATCGGGCTATAGCGGCGTATTGCCGCTGGCCAAGTCTTTGGCTGGGGATGGCGACTATGAGATGCTGGATTATGCTTTAGCTGCTTTGAACCAGTATTTAGTCGCCAATAATGATGAAATTTTGGCACCTGGCAAATATGGCTACAAGCTGAGCTTGGATTTTTCAACTGGGAGTGCTGGATTGTTGACCTTGCTAAAGGATTTGCGGCAAGGCGACGAGTTCAGCTGGCTGCCGGTTTGACAGGCAAGGAGGCAGACGCATGAGCAACGTTATTTTGGATTTCGAAAAATTGGTCGAAAGGAGAGCCCGGCATTTGGCGCGTGAGCAAAAATACCGCGGGCAGATCACTCCAGCCAGCAATGTGAGCATCTTTTGCACGGGTCATGACGTCAATAATTTTGAGATTGGCGATATTCTTTACCACCTGTTTAAATAACTGCCGGAAAATGGCATTCGCGCGAATAAAAATCCCACGAAAGTGGGATTTTGGTTTGTCAGCGTTAGAAGTCGATTCTTAGAAAAAATCAAAAAACAGCCAATAGAATATCAACTGTTTTTTATTAATTTTTCATTAGAAAATATTGACTTTCTCATTTAACGTTACTAACATAAACAGCGTAAACATTATTACATCTGATCAAACAGAGAAGAGATGAGACTAAAGTACTTTGAACTTGGCAATTCGAAATCGTTTGGCGTAAGTTTTGCGGTACAAGAGAGTCTGATCGCTGGCGTCAAGCACGAAACGCGTTTGGCGCCTTTTAATTTGTCAGCTCTTAAGGATTCACGCGGCAAGGAGGAGTAAAGTGTTAAAACTATGGCTGAAAGCTAATCGGCCGCGAGCGTTCGCTTTGGCGGCCATCAGCGTTGTGTTTCAAGCGATGTCAGCCTACAGTCTGTATTTGATCAGTCCGCAGCTGAACAGCTTGATTGGTGGAAATTTCGCTTGGCTTTTGCGTCTGGCCCTGCTGAAACTGGCGCTGGATTTATCCGGCAACCTGCTTTTGGCAGTCAACAGCTATTTGTTCAGTCAGCAGAGCCAAGAAGCGATTGATGGTTACCGGCAAAAAAGGCTGCGGGGCTGCTATGAAGGCGATGAGCAGTGGAAGCCGGCAGACGTGCAGAACGACTTGGTCAATAATTTGCAAGTGATCAACCAAGATTATTGGCAAAGCATCTTCTATTTCGTCAATAACGTGCTGTACGCGTTTTTCGTCAGCGTGGCAATTCTTTCTTTTAATTGGCAACTGGTGCTCTGTGCCTGGGTGATTGCCCTGGTGGCGCTTTTCGTGCCAAAGCTGTTTGAAGAAAAAAGCAGCACGGCGACGGAAAGCGCGGCCCTCTGCAATCAAAAGTACCTGCAGGCCTTGGAGCAGTGGCTGTCAGCGATTGAAGAGCTGCGGCGCTTCTCTTTGAAAAAGATCCTCTGCCAAAAGCTGGGCCAGGACAGCCGGCAATTGGAAGACGCCCGCGTCAGCCGGCAGGGCTGCCTGTCAGTCGCGGGATTCGCGCAAGAGGTCGTTGACGACTTGGGAATCGTTGGCGTGCCATTTCTCGCGGGTCTGCTGTACTTCAAAGGTCAGGTGGCCTTTGGGGCGATTATTGCCGCTGGCTACTTGGCCAATGGCGTCTTCAGTTCCTTGCAAGAAGCCTTTTCAGCCTATATTTCAGCAAAAGCAACGACCAAACTGAACGAAGCCATGCTGGGAAAACTGAAAGTTCAGCCAAGTTCGCGGACTGAAGAAGCCCAGATGATTATCGGCCGGGGCTTGGAGCTGAACTTTGGCGGCCAGGTGCTTAAATACCCTGACTTTACCATCAAAGCCGGGGAGAAGGTCTTGATTGCCGGCCCAAGCGGCTGCGGCAAGAGCAGCCTGTTGAAGCTGCTTTTGGGCCAGGTCAAGCCCAGTCAAGGCAGTCTGACCTTTTTGAATTCACAGGGAAAGGAAATCCCTAATCCGGCCCGGTCGTTTGAATATTTGCCGCAAGAGGGCTGGATTTTCCCGGGAACGATTGCTGACAATCTCACCATGTATGATTCCAAAAAGCAGGGCGAATTGGCGGAGGTCCTGAAAAAAGTTGGCCTGGAGCGGGACTTCCCCAAGGCAGCTGACCTCGACCGTGAAGTCAGCCCGCGGCAGGCGGACTTATCCGGCGGGCAGAAGCAGAAGATCTTTTTAGCCCGCAGTCTGCTGTACGCGAAGAAGGTGTCCTTAATGGATGAGCCGCTGAGTGCTCTGGACCACGACAGCCGGCAAAAAATTCTGCCGCTCCTGCTGAAGCGGCCGCAGACTTTGCTGTTTGTCGGTCACAATTTGACCGCGGACGAGCGGCGGCAATTCGATCAAGTGATCAGTCTGAAAGAAGGGGAAGATTTTGCGAATTAAGGATTTGTTTCGGCTTAATCCTGGCCGCTTTGTGGCGTTGCTGGCGGCCCGGGCCTTGACGGCCCTGCTGACGACGTGGGCGGCTTTTGCCTTGACCTGGGAGTTCAGCGCGATAAAAGGCCGGCATCTGCAGCAGTTTCTGCTGTTTACGGGCCTGCAGCTGCTCTTGCTGCTGCTTGGCAGTCTGCTGGACCAAGCGGCGGACTATTTTTGGGAATTGCATTTGGAAAAGTATTTTCACCAGATCCGCCAGGAGGTTCTGGCCCATGCCTATGCTGAACCGGCTGGGACTAAGGAGAATCTGCAAAGCGAATTGACCAATGACCTGGAAATGCTGAAAGAGCAATATGCCGATTCCATCGGCAGCATCGTGCACTCAGCCGTGCTGCTGGGCCTGGTAGGCTGTTCTTTGGCTGCTTTTCGCTGGAGTCTGCTCTTGCTGGTCTTGGTCGTAAGCGTCTTGCAGATGTACCTGCCCCGCGTGCTTGACGGCCCCCTGCAAAGGGCGACTGACCGGATTTCCGCCAGCAACCGCCGTTACCTGCAGACCTTGGCTGACTGGCTCAGCGGCCTAGACACCCTGCGCCGCTACGCGGTTGGTGAGGAATTCTTGAAAATCGTCCACGTTGATGCTCGGGAACTGGAGACGGCCTACGTGAAGGAGCAGAAAGCCGACCAGGAGCTGGATTACCTCAATCAAGCCATCTATTCATTGGGCAACATGCTGATCTTCCTGCTGACGGCTTATCTGGTCGCGCGGGGGCAGCTGGAATTTGGCCTGATCGCTTCGGTCAACGACTTCAGCCTGTATCTCTTTGGCTCTTTGATGAATATCGCCAATTACCGCGGGCAGCTGGTTGCCAGCCGCGGCTTGCGGGAAAAAATCCTCGCCTTGCGGGCTCCGCTGGTCCGGCAAGAACAGCCGGGTGAAGCTCCAGCAGCTTTTGCAACCAAGGACCTGCGGCTGACTTTTGCCAATGGACATGAAATCAAGTATCCGGACATCAAGATCAAGCCCGGTGAAAAAGTACTCTTGACTGGGGCTAACGGCAGCGGCAAATCAACCTTGTTCAAGCTGCTGATGGGGGAAGTCGCGGCCAGCAGCGGCCAGATCAACTTTTTTGACCAAGATGGAAAAAAGGTCACCCCTGATCGGTCAAAAATTGGCTATTTGCCCCAGCAGGCCATCCTGTTGCCAGCCAGCGTCATGAACAACATTACCATGTTTGACCCGGCACTCGCGTCCGCGGCTAAGGCCAGCGCTGCTGACGTTCAGCTGACTGAGGCGGTCAGCGGCTGGCCCCAAGGGCTGGAAACGCCGGTTGACCTGGTGGGGGACAACCTGTCTGGCGGTCAGAAGCAGAAGGTGGTTTTGGCGCGCGCGGAAGTGCACAGCAGCCAGTTGCTTTTGATCGATGAAGGGACCAGCGCGATTGACCAAGCGGCCAGCCAGGCGATCTTGCATGAGCTGCTTAAGTCCAAGCGGACGGTGGTCCTGATCGCGCACAACCTGCCCGCAAAAGAGCGGGCCCTGTTTGACCGCGAGCTTGCCTTGACAGCCTAAGCACTTTTGCATGAGAAAAAGGCTGCATTATCTCACATTACAGAGAGTGAGTTAATGCAGCCTTTTGTTTGCAAAAATTAAGACGCTAATATTTTCAGGGAACGATCAGGTAGACGGCCACGTCGGCGGCGCAGATGGCCAGAACGACCCAGCTCAGCCAGTAAAAGATGGTGGCGTCAGCGCGGTCAGTAAAGGTCAGGTAGACCAGGCCGCTGGCCAGCAGGGCAAAATTAAGTCGGTCCAGAGGATCAAAAGTGGGATTTGGATAAAAAATAGCCACGGCCAGAATGAAAAGGGCCACGGGAACCGTCAGCCAAGGGTTGATCCAAGGTCCGGCCCACAGGCCCACGAAGGCCAGAAACGCGCACGCGAAAAAGGCGATGCCCAATGGCCGCTCATTTGGAGGAATTATCAGCGGCGTCCCCCAGCCGCCAGCCATGTCGTAAAAAGACAGCAGAACCGCGAAGCAGAGCAGCAGGCGGCTCGCGCTGGCTTGAAATAGTTTCGATTTCATACCTTTTTGGTTATCCCTTCAGTTAGTGCAATTTAAAGTTACCTAACTATTTAACAGACTTTCAATAAACACGATCTAACTATACTTAAATGCTAGCGCTCAGGTCCAGTTAAGTCAATTAACGTCCGCGATTTTTGCAACTTTTTTGCCAAAAGGGCTTGCGCTTCCAGTGAAAAAGTGGTTAAATTAATAAATGTGTTAAGGCACATGAGTTGCTGACTTAGCTCAGTTGGCAGAGCACTTCACTAGTAATGAAGGGGTCGGAGGTTCGAATCCTCTAGTCAGCATTATAAAGATTCATTTAAATTGATTAACCTTGATTTATCAACGTTTTACGAAGATAAGTTAAGGTTAATTTTTTTGCGTAAAGAAAAATGGTGCACACTAAGTGCACTCTGTTAATTTGTTAAAGTGTAATTTTTGCACGCGGTTTTTTGAGAGCGGAACAATGATCAAAAATAATAAAAGACCCTTACCTACGAGAATGTAGGTAAGAGTCTTTTTGTTTAAAAATAGTATTGAAAATTAAATACATATAAGATAATATTTAATACAATATTCAAGCTTTATGAAAGAGGACGGAGTGCAATGACAGAAGAGACTTTTATTTTAGACTTTGATAATAATCAACATTCAGTACTTGAACCCAATTTTGAACAGTTACCTTATAAATTTCATTCAAGATTACTTTATGCGTTTGTACCAGAAGATGAAATAAATAAATTTTTGAAAAAGTATCCTCATAAAGTTATAGGAAATTTTAAAACTATTTCATTTCGACCTTCTATTTATGAAGTAGAGATAGATAATGAATACTTTACTTTGTGTCAAGCTCCTATGGGAGCACCAGCAGCAGTAAAATTATTAGATTGGTTGATAAATTATGGTGTTAAGCAAGTTTTGGCGTTTGGAAATGCCGGAGCTTTGAATAATCTTCCAGAAAATTCAATGTTTATACCTATAAAGGCTATTAGAGATGAAGGAATGTCATTTCATTACATGAAACCAGGAAAATTTGTTAATTTAAAATCTGATTATTTAACAAAAGTTGAAAATATAGCAGATGATTTGGGTTATTCATGTGATGAAATTATTACGTGGACTACAGATGGTTTCTTTCGAGAAACACCAAAAAAAGTAGCACAATTTCGACAGTTAGGTGCTTCTACAGTCGAGATGGAATGTTCAGCTCTTGGTGCGTGTGCTCAATTCAGAAAACGTGTGCTCAATTCAGAAAAATCGATTTTGCTCAGATCCTTTTCACAGGAGATACTTTAGCCAATATGGATAATTACGATCGACGTAATTGGGGAAGAAGTTCTTACAGTGTTGGACTTGAAATTGGTGCTAACATTTTAATTAAAATATAAAGGAGAAAAGTTATGACTAGAATTGAATTAACACGTTTTAGAATCAAAAAGGGTAAAGAAGAAAAGGCTCAGGAATGGATGGACTTTCTCAACAGTCATCATGAAGATACTGTAGGTACGATGGATGCAGAAAAAATGTTTGTTGAAACAGTTTTTGCTGAAAAAGCAGAAGATGGATGTATGTATTTCTACTGGTATTCTATTCAGGGTGAAGGTGGTCAGCCTGTAGAAGAATCAGAAAATTATATTGATAAAAAGCATAATGAATACTGGGACGAATGTATCGATGAAACATATAAACCAGTTGATATGAGATTGGAAGAAAGTTTAATTGCTCCAAATATCAATAAAATTGTTAATAAAAAATAGCCGTCCGAAGACGACTATTACTTGTTTTTAGTAACTTTTAAAAACTTCATCTTTTAATTAAGATGAAGTTTTTTTAATTGCTCATCTTTATAAAAGTATTCAATGAAATGTATAGTAATTTAGCTAATATAATCTTGAAAAGCAGCAAGCATGAATTCATCTGCATTATTGTTTCTTAAATAGTTAAGGAAGAATTCTGAAAAGAGATGTCTAGTATTTGCTACTTGTAATATCAAATCATTTTCATCTGCTAGTTTCAATTCTAATTTCTTGAGATTACAAAACAGAAAGATTCAATTTTAGCCTTGTATTCTTTTAGAGTTTATATAAGCAGTTTACTAGGTAATGATAATCGCATATCTAATATGTATGCTTGCCAAAGAATGGGAAATACTATTCAAGTTTTTCTTTCAACATATGTGAAAGAAAATCGAGAATCCTATAAAGAGAATTCACAACTTTGGAACTGTTAGTTAAAAAATGCACTTTATTTGCACTTTGCAAGTAGTGTGTCTATTAGAAATATTGATATATCAAGGATGTTGACAGAAACCTCTGTGCTTCTAGTCAGCATAATTTAAACCGTCACCTGCAGGGTGGCGGTTTTTTTCTTGCCTAAAATCCTTCAAGCTTTTATAAAAAATGCTTCATCCGGTTTGAATTATAATGTAACGGTAGTATAAAAGTTGCAGAAATCAGGAGGAAGAAAATGGCAATTATTGAACTCAAGCAGGTGTCCTACCGGGCTGGTGGCCAGGAAATCCTACAGGCCGTTTCTTTTGCCGTGGAGGCGGGGGACTATCTCACCTTGACCGGGCCGTCAGGCAGCGGGAAAAGCACGACTTTGAAGCTGATCGCGGGCTTGATCTCGCCTAATAAGGGAGAGATTTTTTACAAGGGGCAAAATCTTGACAACCTGGACCTAGTCCAGTACCGCCGGCAGGTGTCCTACTGCTTCCAGCAGCCAACCTTGTTTGACGAAACGGTACGGGACAACTTGAGCCTGCCTTTTGCCATCCGCAAGCAGGCCTTTGACGAAAAGCGGGCCCAGGAGGCCTTGGAGCAGGTGGCCTTGCCAGCTGATTATTTGGACAAAAAGATCACCACCCTGTCTGGCGGGGAGAAGCAGCGGGTGGCGCTGATCCGCAACCTGCTTTTCCGGCCGGAAGTGTTGCTTTTGGACGAGGTGACGACCGGGCTGGATGAAGAGAGCAAGGAGATCGTCCACCAGCTGATCGCCCGGGTGCACCAGGAGGGGACCACGATCGTGCAGGTGACCCACGACCAAGAGGAGCTGGCCGCTTCCAAGCAGCTCCTGCATATGGAAAAAGGAGGAGTGCTGAAATGAAATCAATGGCTGTCAGCGATTTGTCATTAATCTTGTCTTTTGCCCTGGTCCTGGTGTCCGTGGCGATTTCCTGGAAGGAAAAGCTGGGCTTGACCAAGGATATTTTTTACAGCGTGGGCCGGGCTATCGTCCAGCTGGTCATCGTCGGCTACGTCTTGAAGTTCATCATGCAGGTCAACAATGCCATTTTGACCCTCTTGATGACTCTGTTTATCATTTTTAACGCGGCCTGGAACGCCAACAAGCGGGATCCCAACCCGAACCGCCAGCTCTGGCAGTCAATCGTGGCCCTCTTGATCGGGACTTACATCACCTTGGGCGTACTGCTGCTGACTCAGACGGTGAAGCTGAAGCCGATGCAGATCATTCCGATTACGGGGATGATCGCCGGCAATGAGATGGTGGCCATGGGCTTGTGCTACAAGGCTTTAGCCACGGGTTTTCACGACCAGCGCCAGCAGGTTTTGGAAAAAATCGCCCTCGGGGCTGACGTGAAGACGGCCAGCATGACCATCCTGCGGCGGAGCATCAAGACCGCCATGCAGCCGACGATTGACTCGGCTAAGACGGTGGGGCTGGTCAGCCTGCCGGGGATGATGTCCGGATTGATTTTTGCCGGCGTGGACCCGGTTTACGCCATCAAGTACCAGATCATGGTCACCTTTATGCTTTTGTCAGCGACTGGCCTGGGCGCCGTGATCGCGGGCTACCTGTCCTACCGCAATTACTTCAACAAGCGGAGCCAGCTGCGGGAAGAGGAGTAGCGATGCGTGCTTGTAAGAAGATTATGAAGTGGCTGGCAGGATTACTGTTAATCATAGCAGCAGGCTTGGTCTTCATAACTCTCCATTCGCGCTACTATAGTTATGGCATGATGATTTTTGGCGAGCATTCCGCGGCAGCAACTGAAATGTTTTGGGAAAGCAGGGGCAACGACTTAACTTAATAACCGAGAGGTGCTGGTTTGGCTCTGTCAAAAAATGCATTCAAATGGCTGAAAGATGAACCATGACGAAAAAAACATGACCCCGATTGAATATCGGAGTCATGTTTTAATTTATTCCAATTTTGGGAGCCTGTGCCTGATCAGGAAATTAGAAAGTACTCTTCAGGATGTAGCGACCCATGTTGACGCGGTAGTAGATCTTCTTGCCGATCTTGTGCTTGCCGCCGTAAACGGCAACTGATGAGCCCTTCTTCAAAGCGGCCATGTTCTTGACCTTCTTGCCCTTTGAGTTGTAGATCGTCGCGTTCTTCTTCAGCTTGTGACGGGCGCCGTCGATGTTGACGACTCTCAGGTATTGGTTGTTGGCAATCTTGTAGAAGGTGTACTTGCCGATCTTGACCATCCCGCCGAGGACGTAAACGTTGGTGTAGGCCTTCTTGTACTTCTTGGTCTTCTTGCCAGCTGAAGTGTAAACGTAAGACTTGACCATGATGAACTTCTTGGTCTTAGCCACAGGAGCTTGGGCTACAGGAGTCTTGCTTGATGAAGTCTTGCTCGTAGTTGCTTGACTGCTGATTGACAGCGGTAGGAGGGAAATGTTGCCGTCGACGTTCAGGCCGCGCCAGTTTTCAGTAAACTGCCAGATCAAAACCCCATTCATTGAAGGGAAGTTGGCGAAGTTTGGCGTGTCAATCCGGCCAGCGCTGGCGTAGGAAGCAACCCACAGTGAGTTAGGGTACTTCTTGACAACCCTGTTGGTGTTAATGTTGCTGTTGAGCAGGTAGGCGCCGGAGTAAAGCAAAGGTTGGAAGCCGGCGGCCTTGACCTTGTCCATGAAGGCGATGATGGCGCTGGTGTTGGAACTCTTGCTGCCGGAAGTGTAGTTGGCGCTGCTGGTTTCCCAGTCGCAGACCAGGTATGAGCCGCTAGGCACCTTTACAGCCTTGGCGCTGGAGATAGCGTAGTTGGCTTCGCTCTTGGCTCTGGATGAGTTGTTGCTGAAGTTGGCGAAGTGGTAGGCCATTGGCATCAAGCCGTTGGATTTGGCGCTGGCAACTTGGGACTTGGCGTTTGGGTTGCGGTAGCCGGTGCCTTCGCTGACCTTGACGATCGCGAATTGGGCGCCAGCCTTTTGGTAAGATGACAGGTTGGTTGATTGATAGCTGGAGACGTCAACCCCGTATGACCGGCGCTTGACGCTGGTCTTGGCAGCCGCGCTGGCTGAGCCGGCGAACAGGGTGACAGCCGCCGCAGCGGCGGTCAGGACTCCAACGAATTTGCTAGACTTGAATTTCATTGACACAGATGCTCCCGATAATTTAGATTTTTGATTATAAATTTTGGTCGTATTTAAATTTTTTCTGTTTTTGCAGATTGCAATTTTCATTATAGAAGAGTAATGTTACAAAAATTTAACACAATGTTTTCTAACTGGTTAAAAAATGCAGTGTAAGCGTTATTTTGTAAAGCGTGGCCAATTTCCACCTTGAAAAAAGACGCTTTCTGAAGATCATCTTGAGCAAATCATTGGTCAAAAAAGCTTTTTTCTTGTAAACTGGCCTCTTGTGAATCAAAGACGGCTGTCTAAATACAAGGCATAATTTTGCCGAAGACGGCATTAACGTAATGAAAGAAGGCATGTGGATGAAGATTAGAAAGGCAAACGCGGCGGATTTTGACAAGGTGATGGAAATTCTCCAGGACGGGCGCGCCCAGCTGGCGGAGCGCGGAATCGACCAATGGCAGGGCGACTACCCGAACCCGGACCATGTCAAGGAAGATATTGCCAATGGCTACGCTTATCTGGCCAAGGCTGACGACGGCGAAACGGTGGGCACCTTGTCTATCATTCCGGCGCCAGACCACTGCTATGACCAGCTGGACGGGGCGTGGCAGATCGACACTGACCAATACGTGACCGTGCACCGGGTCGCCATCCACTCCGACCACACCGGCCACGGCTACGCTTCCCAGCTCTACCAGGCCGTGATCGACTACTTCCAAAGCGGCTTGAGCGACATCAAGTCCGTCCGCGTCGACACCCACGAGGATAATCTGCCAATGCAGCACCTGATCCAGAAGTCCGGCTTCAAGCGGGTAGGGACCCTCCATGGCGTCTACCGGCCAAATGAGACCAGCTACGTCTACGAGCTGGTGACGGCCTAAGGGAAAAGCGGCAATTAACAAAGTGATAAGCATTTCTTAAGCAAAACGCTAAAAAGTGGTCATTATTTGTTCACGGGTGGCCGGTATGATAATAAGCATAGATCGAAGCCAAGCTTCAATCTATAACGCTTGAACTTGAATTTGATAGACTTCATAAATATGTAGCGCGCGGAAACCTTCGATTTCAATCGAGGGGGGAGCGCGCCTTTCTCCTTTCTAA
>NZ_JAOQBX010000037.1:0-17429 GCF_044902225.1 Lactobacillus sp. 23-2
TAAGTTGGTCGTTCTCAGAAGCTGTAGGCTGCGCGTGAGCACTAGCCTATAAAGACCCCCGACCTTGGTCGGGGGAGCATGTCATGTATCTCAAAAGTACTCTACTGTCGCATTATCAGATCGCGGTCGTGGCCACGGCGATCAGGTTGATCAAGGCCAGGAGCAGGGCGGCAATCGTCACCGCCTTGAAAGTAGCGTTGGCCTGGCCGCGCATGGCCGTAACGAGCCACAAGAGTCCCTCTAAGGCCGCCACGCCCAAGGAAGCAAACAGGGTCAACAGAAACAGGGGCATCAGGCGGCTGTTCATCTGCCCGAGCAGGATCAAGATCCCGGCGTACAGAACGCCGCAGGCGCCCAATTTTTCCTTGGTGGTCAGTTTTTTCATCGCTTGGTCCTCGTCTTTCTACTTGTTTTCCGCCAAAAAGCTGTTGATGATCCGGCTGCGCATGGTCAAAAAGATTTGGTTGTGCCGGCTGGGATGGACCCGGTTGGTCAGCATGACCAAGCCGGACTGCTTGACGCGGTCGTACATGATCAAAGTGCCGGTAAAGCCGGTGTGGTAGATGAGCGGATACTTGTCCTGGGGATCAAAGACCAGGTTCCAGCCCCAGGCGCGCGGCTGCAGGCCATTAGGCGTGCGCACGGCATAGAGCTGGGCAATCGCGTCCTGGCTGATCGGAAGCAGGCTTGGATTCACGCCTGTATAGGCCTGGCCCATCAAGACCAGGTCCTTGACCGTTGAAAACAGGCCGGCCGACCCGCAGCGCGCTCCTAGCTGGCGGGCCTTGGGGTCATGCACGATCCCCTGCAGAACCGTTCCGTTGACCAGTTCCGTAGGCACGCACTCTTGCCGGTCAGGGTGAAAAGTGGTCTCAGTCAGGCCGGCTGGACGAAAGATCATGTCCGCCGCGGCCGTTTGCACCGGCTGACCCAAAATCCGCTCAACAACCAGGCCCAGCAAGACGAAATTGGTGTCAGCATAGCGGACGACGCTTTCAAACTCATCCGTCACCGGCAGGCCCACGATCGCCTTCAGCAGGTCCTCCCCGCTCAGGCTGGAGCGGTTGGGAATCCAGCCCCTGATCCCCGAGGTATGGGTCAGCAGGTGCCAAAGGCGAACCCGGTCGTCGCCAAATTCCGGGACGTACTTGGTCAGACGGTCGTCAAAACTGACCCGCCCCTCTTCATACAGCTTTAAAAGGACCGCCCCCGTAGCCAGGACCTTGGTGCAGGAAGCCAGGTCATAGACGGCAAAGGGACTCAGCTGGGTCTTTTGAGGATAGAGCGCGGCAAAGCCTACGGTTGAGGCAAAGACCTGGTCGCCCTTCATAAAGGCGTAGTTGACGCCAGGCACGATTCTTTCCGATACCAGGGACTCGATCAGGTTTTGGGTCTTAGGAAAATTGATCATGAAACCACCCTTCTCAATAACAATCTACAGGTTATTATAGAGTAAGCAAAATTTTTTTGGAAAAAGTTTGGAAAAAATTTGACAAATAAGTCAAAGAAGCGCACAATAAAACATGTCGGTTATGACTCGCCCGTTGGTCAAGTGGTTAAGACGCTACCCTCTCAAGGTGGAGTCATGAGTTCAATTCTCGTACGGGTGATTTACTGCGATGTAGCCAAATCGGTAAGGCAGTGGACTCTGAATCCATAATGTTCCGGTTCGAGCCCGGACATCGCAATAATCAGAAAAGCCAAGCTTCCTCGAAGCTTGGCTTTTTTGCTGCTTGTTATTTTTTCGCTCTACTTGCTGACATAGGCCTTCTTGAAGTTCCATTCGCTGCGGTTGCAGACCCAGCCCTTGACGCTTGGCCGGATCAGCCAGGCATCGTCTTCATAGTAGATCGGAACGACCCCAGCATCGCTGAGCAGGATGCTTTCGGCCTTGCTCATGTCCTTCATGCGGGCGGCTTGGTCATTCGTGTCCTTGGAGGCCGCGATCAGTTGGTCATAGCGGCTGTTCTTCCAGGAGCCGTAGTTGGAGGCGTTGCTGCTGGTCAGCAGTTCCAGGAAGGAAATCGGGTCGCCGAAGTCGGCAATCCAGTCTGACCCGCAAAGCTGGAACTTGCCGGATTCTCGCCGGGCCAGCCGGGTCTTGAACGGCACGCTGGTCACGGTTATTTTCAAGCCGGGCAATTTGGTCTCCAGCATGCTCTGCAGCGCCTCCCCGGTCTTCTTGGCACTGTCGCTGTCGCTGGTCAGCAGGTTCAGGGTCATCCCGCTCTTGCCCAGTTCGCTTAAGCCTTTTTGCCAGTATTCCTTGGCCAGGCTTGGCTGGTACTTGTACAGCTTCTTGGCTGACGGTGAGATCAAGCTGGTATAGTACTGCCCCTTGACGCTCGTCAGCCCCTTAGCCGTATATGTGCTGGCTGCCTGGTTGTTCCCGCCCAGGATCCTGACCAGGTCCTCCCGGTTGATAGCCAGGGAGATGGCCTTGCGGATATTGCTGCTGGCCAAGTTAGGATTCTTTTCGTTCAGCTCCAAGTAGTAGGTCCCGCCGTTGGCCAGGCTGTAATAGCCGCTCTTGCCCTTAAACTGCTTGGTCAAGTTGGAGTCCAGGCCTAAAGCATCGATCTTCTTTGACTCATAGAGGTTGTAGGCGGTCGATGCCGTCTTGTTGACCGTGAAGCTGATCTGGTCCAGCTTGACCTGGTCCTTGTCCCAGTAGTCTGGGTTCTTGACCAGCTTCCAGGACAGGTTGCTCCCGCTCCAGCCTTTTTGCAGGAAAGGCCCGTTGTAGGCCATGTACTTGGAGGCCGTCCCGTACTTGTCGCCATATTTCCTGACGGCTCGCTCCTCTTGCGGGAAAAAGACCGGAAAGGCCATCAGATCCTTAAAATAGGCCATCCGCTTCTCCAAAGTGACTACCAGCTGGTATTTGCCCACAGCCTTGATCCCGAGGCTGGAAACCGGCTTTTTGCCGTTTTGAATGGCATCGGCATTCTTGATCCCGGAAAACAGGTAGGCATACTCAGCCTCGGTCTTGGGATTGACCGTCCGCCGCCAGGAGTAGACGAAGTCCTTGGCAGTCACTGGAGTGCCGTCATTCCACTTGGACTTGCGAAGCTTGAAGACGTAGGTCAAGCCATCCTTGGAAACCTTGGCGCTGGTGGCCAGGCCTGGCTCTTGCCCCTGCTTGACGTTGCGGTAGAGCCCCTCCATGGAGTTGATCATCTGCGTGAAGCTGACCACGTCCGTGGCCTTGGACGGATCCATCGTGGTAATTTCCCCGCCAACCGACCAGTTCAGGTCCTGTTCATTCTTGGTGCTCTGCTTTTGGCTGCAGGCGCTTAAGGCCAAAGCGGCCAAGGCAACCCCAGTCAAGGCAAATCTTCTCGATGACATTTTAATCCCCCCTATACGTTGCATAAGTACCGCGCTTAATGTTAGCGCATACATTCTCGTCACTTTAAATTTTAGCACTAGTCCTCATTCTTTTATCATGTCAAACGCAAAAAAGGACCAAATCCGGAATTTGTTGCAAAACAAAAGCAGCATCCCCCCTCTCACCAAGGGATGCCGCTTTGTCTGGCTGATCGCTGCAGCCAATCGTAAATTAGTTTTTAGATAGCGCTTAGTGCAGTTGTTCCTCAATAAATCCAACCCCACCTCACAAGTTCAATTGTAGCTGGATTTATAATTAAAGCAATCCACATAAAAAAATCAAAAGGCAGTCAAACAGAAATTAAGCGCTTCAATTTTTTCACGACTTGAATAAGGGCGAAAATGACAGCCATTACACTTTTTGCTAAAAATTTCTCCCAAAAATTCCCGTCATGCATAAGCAAAATTTAGAGCCCATGCAAAAAGAGCGAAGGCAAATGCCTTCGCTCTTTCGCGGCCAGGATTACAGACGGCTGTTCAATTCGTCGTGCAGGTCTTCGTAGCCTGGCTTGTTAAGCAGACCAAACATGTTGCGCTTGTAAGCTTCAACGCCTGGCTGGTTGAATGGGTTGATCCCGTTCAGGTAGCCTGAGATGGCTACTGACAGTTCGAACCAGTAGATCAGGTAGCCCAAAGTGTGTTCGCTTTGGTCAGCAATGTTGACCGTCATAACTGGCACGCCGCCGTCGGTGTGGGCCAGGACAACGCCTTCGTAGGCGCGGTCGTTGACGTAGTTCATGGTCTTGCCTTCCAGGAAGTTCAATTGGTCAAGGTTTTCCTTGTCGCCTGGGATAGCAACGTCAGCCCGTGGGCCAGCCACGCGGACAACGGTTTCCATCAAGTTGCGGCGGCCTTCTTGGATGTATTGGCCCAGTGAGTGCAGGTCAGTGGTGAAGTTGGCGCTTGATGGGTAGATCCCCTTCTGGTCCTTGCCTTCTGATTCACCCATCAATTGCTTCCACCATTCGCCAAACATTCTGATGGTTGGTTCGTAGTTTTCAAGCAATTCAGTGGTGAAGCCCTTGCGGTAAAGGATGTTTCTCAAAGCAGCGTATTGGTAAGGAGAATCCTTGCTTACGTCAGTGTCAGTGTAAGCGGCCCGGGCGTCAGCAGCACCTTGCATCAATTCGTCGATGTTGGCGCCGGAAACGGCAATTGGGAGCAAGCCAACGGCTGACAAGACGCTGAAGCGGCCACCAACGTCATCTGGAACTACGAATTCTTCGTAGCCTTCAGCGTCGGCTTCAGTCTTCAAGGCACCCTTCTTGCGGTCAGTAGTTGCGTAGATCCGCTTTGCGGCTTCTTCCTTGCCGTACTTTTCGATCAGCTTGGCCTTCAAGACGCGGAAGGCAACTGATGGTTCAGTAGTGGTACCTGACTTGGAGATGATGTTCAAGGAGAAGTCCTTGTCGCCCAGCCAGTTGATCAAGTCTGACAGGTAAGTGCCTGACAGGCTGTTGCCACAAAAGACAACCTTTGGATAGTCGCTCTTTTCAGCCATGTAGAATGATGAGTTCAAGAATTCGATAGAAGCTTGGGCACCCAAGTATGAGCCACCAATCCCGATCCCGATCAAGACGTCTGAGTCGCTTTGGATCTTCTTAGCGGCCTTCTTGATGCGGGCGAATTCGTCCTTGTCATAGTCTACTGGCAGGTTGAGCCAGCCACGGAAGTCGTTGCCGGCACCAGTGCCTTCACGCAATTCCTTGTCTGCGGCGTCAACCATTGCTTGCATTTCCTTAAGTTCGTTTTCGTGAACGAAAGGAGTCAATTTACTGCTGTCAAAACTAACTACACTATTCATGTTTCAGCTTCCTTACTAGAAAATGTTAAATAAATCATTCACAAGATAATAATATCATTGTTGCCCTTTCATTGCTAGTGCTTATCGCTTTTTTTGCCTGAATTTAACAAAGCCAGCAATGCATAGAGCCCATACCCCAATAGTACACCGCATGAATTAAAAAAAACATCATCAACGTCTGAAACTCCAGTTATCAGCAAAAATTGCAAGAACTCAATCATGACTGATGAGCAGACGCCTAAGAAGAAGACCTGCCAGAGGCAGTGCTTTTTCCTGAGAACATTGGGCATTAAGGCGCCAAATGGGACAAAGGCCAGGACGTTGCCAAAGGAGTTGTAGTAAAAGTCGACCTTGCTTTGGGCATAGATCAGTTTCCAGGTATTCTTCATAAAGACCAGGTTGATATTGGCCGGGGACCGATGCCAGTGGAAATCGAGCTCCCAAGGAAAGTAGGAGGAGCGGAAAGTCGTCAGCATCAAGACCAGGAGGAAGTAAAAGACGAAGACCCACAAGCCGAATTCGGATTTGACCGTCCGCCGCCTTCTAATGGCCAGCAGCCAGATCAAGCGGAAGACGGCAAAGATCAAGAAGTAGAACAGGGTCTTGTCCAGGCCCTGAAAGGTCAGCTTGACCAAAGGAAAGTGGTTGATCCTGGTCGCATACTGGCTGGCTAGAAAATTGTAAAGTGATCCTAAAAATAGCATGATTGTGGTCCCATCTCTATTGTTTTCCTCAATTATACAAGCTTTACGGGGGCCAAAATTTAAAGAAAGTCCTAACTCTCAGGAAAAGTTTGTCTAATTTTGTCGCAACCTTTAAAATTAAGAAGGATAAAAGGAGAACAATATTGTGAAAAAGCGCAACATCTTTCGGGCGGTGCAGACCCGAACGGGCTTTTTGGCCCTGCTGGTCTGCTGCTACTGGCTCAAGTACCTTTTTGTCGCCTATGTCGACTTTAATTTGGGCATCGCGAATCCGCTCCAGCACATCATTATGTGGCTCAGTCCTTTGGGGGCCAGCATCATTTTGATCAGTCTCGGCTTTTACTTTACCAAGCCTCTGGTCTCCTATATTGCCATGCTGGCCATTGACGCGGCGAACACGGCCCTTTTGTTTGCCAACGTCCTCTATTACCGGCAATTCACGGACTTTATCACGGTCAAGACCATGACTAACATCAGCAAGGTCTCACAGGGCCTTGGCAAGAGCTCAGCTGCCCTGCTGCAGGCCAGAGACCTTTTGATCTGGCTTGACCTGATCGTCATCATCTTCCTGCTGGTCTGCAAGGTGATCAAGATCGACCAAAAGTCATATGGCTTCTCAAGTTCTTTCGCGGTCACCTCGTTTGGCTTTTTCATGCTCTTTTTGAACATGATGATCGCCGAATGCAACCGGCCGCGGCTTTTAAAGAACACTTTTGACCGGACCTACGTGGTCAAGTACCTGGGGATTGACTCTTTTACGGTCTATGACGCCATCAAGAACGAATCCAGCGCCACGGTCACCAAGAACGCCAGCGCTGCGGAACTGAACAAGATCCTGGACTTTACCAGCAAGAACTACGCCAAGCCCAATCCCAAGTACTTTGGCGCTGAAAAGGGCAAAAACGTGATCATCATCCACCTGGAAAGCTTCCAGCAATTCCTGATTGGCCTAAAGGTCAACGGCAAGGAGGTCACCCCCTTCCTGAACTCGCTTTATCGGGACAAGCACACCCTGGCTTACGCCAACTTCTACCACCAGGTCGGCCTGGGGCGGACGAGCGACGCGGAAAACATGCTGGAGACCAGCACCTATGGGATTTCCGACGGCTCCCTTTTCACCTCGCTGGGCTCAACCAACACCTTCCAGGCGGCCCCGCAAATCCTGAGCCAGGCCGGCGGCTACACGTCCGCCGTCTTCCACGGCAACGTGGGCAGCTTCTGGAACCGGAACGACGTCTACAAGAACATGGGCTACAACTACTTTTTTGACCAGAGCTACTTCAGCCAGCAAACAGGCGACAGCTCCGGCTACGGGCTCAAGGACAAGCTGCTTTTTGCCGAAAGCGTCAAGTACCTGGAACGGATGCAGCAGCCCTTCTATGCCAAGTTCATCACGGTCACCAACCACACGCCCTTTGACTTGGACAGCCAGGACCAGGACAAGAGCTTCAAGACGACCAACACCAGCGACGCGACGATCAACAATTACTTTATGACCGCCCATTATCTGGACCAGGCTTTGAAGGAATTTTTTGCCTACTTGAAAAAGACCGGACTCTACGACAAGTCATTGATCATGATCTACGGCGACCACTACGGCTTGAGCAACGAAGAATACACTACGCTGGCACCGATCATCGGGGCTGACCCGAATGACTGGTCAAGCTGCAACACCGCCCAGATGCAGAAGGTGCCCTTCATGCTCCATGCTTCCAATCTCAAAGGCGGAATCAAGAGCGAGTATGCCGGCGAGATCGACGTCCTGCCGACCCTGCTCCACCTTTTGGGCGTCTCCACCAAGGGCTATGTTCAATTTGGCACGGATATCCTGTCCAAGCAGCACAAGCAGATCGTCGTCTTCAGAAACGGCACGATCATCACGCCGAAGTACACGATCATCGGCGGCAAAGGGATCAAGGGCGACGTCTATGACAGCAAGAGCGGCAAGCAGCTGACCGAGTTCAGCGACCAGCAGAAGAAGGAAATTGCCTTGCTGGCCGCTTATGGCAAGATGTCCCTGGGCGCTTCCGATACCCTGAACAACAAGAACCTGCTCCGCTACTACACCCCGGCCGGCTTCTCCCCAGTCCTGCCAACTACATACGACTATACGGACAACTACCAGCGGATGATGCAGCTGATCAATGACCTGGGCAGCAGCTCAACGGCCCTGATCAGCCAGAAGGGCAAGTCGACGACCAGCCTGTATAAGACGGATGCCGCGGAACTGCGCAAGCGGGAAAGCGAGATCACCCAAGTTCCAGATACGGTCTTGAATTCCCAATCCAGCACAAGTTCCAGCTCCAGTTCAAGCAGCCAGAGTTCAGCCAGCTCCAGCAGCAAATAAGTAGTCTGAGGAAAGACACTAGCGAATAAAAAAGGCTTCTAGAAGTGATAAAACTTCTGGAAGCCTTTTTATGTATCTCAAATCACAGCAGAGAGCTGCTGAAGCTCAAAAGTCCCCTACTGCCGTGGTTTTCCCACATTCGATTGTCCAAATCCAAAAAACGCTCATCTAAATTAGATGAGCGTCCTAAGGCCTTGCTGTCTTAACTTAATTTTTTCCCAGACTCCTTAATTGTCGTCTGAATACTTTTTCTCAAAGCCTTGGTCGTACAAGGTTATCGTGAAGGTCGATCCCTTGTCAAGCTCAGAATCAACCTTGATCTCCCCGCCATGCTGGCGGATCAGGGACAAGACGATCGACAGGCCCAGGCCTGACTCACCGGTGCCGCCATAGCGGGCCCGGGCTGGGTCGGCCTTGTAGAAGCGCTCAAAAATGTACTTGGTCTGGTCAGGACTCATCCCAATCCCGTTGTCCGCGACGCTGAAGCGGGAACCATGCGGTACCCGCCAGCCCTTGATCACGATCTTGCCATTCTTCGTAAACTGAATGGCGTTTTGGGTCAAGTTGACCATGATCTGCTTGAAGCGGTCCTGGTCAGCATAAGTCATGATCTCATCCGGCGCGTCAACTTCCAGCACGTCGCCATTCTTTTGGGCATTCTGGAGCAGCTGCTGCTTCAAGTCGCCCAAGATGACGCTGGCGTTGAACTTGCTCTTGGTCAGCTGGCTCTTGCCCGTCCGGATTCTTTCATAGTCCAGGTTCTTGTTGACCAAGCGGATCAAGCGCTTGGTTTCCCGCTGCATCAGGGAAATGGACTGGGGGATGGATTCTTCGGGAATGGCATCATACGCCAGCCCTTCCAAAAGCCCATTGATCGTCGTCAGCGGCGTCCGCATCTCATGGGCCACGTCCTGCATGAACTGGTCCCGCCGTTTCTCTTGCGCCTTGATCTCTTCATTGGACTTCTTCAAGGAGACCACCATCTCATCGAAGTTTTCGGCCAATTCGTCAATCTCATCCGAGCTCCGATGCGGCACTTGCACGGTCAAGTCACCCGAAGCAACCTGCCGGGCGGCAACGGACAGCCGCTTGATCCGGCCGGTCTGGTAGTAGGCCAAAATGAAGCTCAGAATCAGGCTGACCACGAAGGTGATGACCAAAGCCCGGCCTAAGTTGGCCTTGGCCATGTCCACCGGCTGCATGACGTCTTTGACCTGGGAGCCAACCATGATGGCCCCGACGAACTTCTTGGAGCCAGTGGCGGTCTTGACGAACTGCGGCATGATCACCCAGGTGTAGCTGGCAGTGGCAAAAAGATGCTTTCTCCCGCTGCTGCTCTGTTTCTGGCTGCTTTTCAGCTTGGCCTGCCCCTGCAGCTTCGGATTGAGCGACTGCTGGTCAGTCCCATGATCGTTCTTGATCCGGACGACCTGGCCGGACTTGAGCAGCTTTTGCGCCGCTGGCTTGAGCAGCTGGTAGCCGCCCACTGGATAGGTAGTGGAGAAGTCCTTGTCCATCATAAAGATCTTGACCCCTTCATCGCGCATGACAAAAGTCAGCTTTTGCAAAAAGAAGGGATTGAGCTGGCTCTGGCTTTCCTCGCTCCCGATCGGCAGCTCGAACTTGTGCCGGCCCTTGGCAGAATTGCTGTCAGCTGATGCCTTCACGTCCCCCCACTGCAGGCGGGACAGGTTGGCCGCGTACTCCTCCATGCGGGCAAAGTTGTTCTGGTAGGCCTGGCTTTTTTCATAATTGATGGCTGAAAAGCCAATGATCAGCGTTGAGGTCAGAATAATGACCAAAAAGCTCAGAATATGTTGATAAATCAGCTTCATTGCTTAACCTGAGAGTCGTCAAACTTGTAGCCCACGCCCCAGACCGTCTGGATGATCTGCGGCCCCATCTTTTCCAGCTTCTGGCGCAGCTTCTTGATGTGGGCGTCAACCGTTCTTTCTTCGCCAAAGTATTCATAGCCCCAAACCTGCTCCAAGAGCTGCTCTCTGGAAAAGACTTGCTTGGGCTTTTGCGCCATGGTGTACAGGAGGTCGAATTCCTTTGGCGTCAAGCCGGTGACTGGCTTGTCATCAAAGGTAACCTCGCGCCGGCTCTTGGAAATCTTGATGTGGGTCGTGGTCAGATCATAGTCGCTCTTGCTCTCTTCCTGGCCGCTGGTCCCATCCAGCATGACTCGCCGGTGCAGGGCTTTGATTCTGGCGATCAAGGCCAAGGGGCTGAATGGCTTGGTAACGTAGTCGTCAGCCCCGATGCCCAGGCCCAGAACCTGGTCAGATTCCGAATCTCGGGCCGTCAGCATGATAATCGGCACGGTTTGCGAGATCTGACGGATTTCCCGGGCCACTTGAATCCCGTCCTTCTTCGGCAGGTTCAGGTCCAAGGTAATAAGGTCATAGTCGTGGGGGTGGGCCTTGAACTTTTCAACCGCTGCTTCCCCGTCATAAGCCGGGTCTTCCTCCCAGCCCTCTTTCTTAAAGAAGAGGTCCATCATTTCTGACACTGAGGCATCATCTTCAACCATTAAGATTTTCATTTTTGCTTTTTCCCCTTTCTCACTAATGGGCCGCAAGTCCACTGCATAGCTGCATTTTCTATATTACTTTATTTTAGCATTATTAAGCCTAGACTGCCTGACTATACTATACCAAGCAAATATAAAAAGCCTTTGCCCTGGCCGTGAAGAAAATATGATCTTCAGCCAAAAAGCAACGGCTTTTTCTATTCTTGATAAGTGGCAATCCCCCGCTTGAGCCGGTCCAGCCCGTCTTTGACTGAAGCCAGCGGACAGGCCAGGTTGATCCGGATGAAGGAAGCCCCCTGTCCCCGGTAGATGTTGCCAGGGGAAACGATCAGGCCCGTCGCTGCCCGCAGATGATCCGCCAGCTCGCGGGCATCCTCCGTCACTTGGGACACGTCAACCCACAAAAGGTAGGTGGCCGTCCCATTGATGGCCTTGGCGGCGGGAATTTCGTCCTTGATAAAAGCTTCAGCATAGGCGAAGTTTTCCCGCAGCTGCCGTTTCAGCTGCTTCAACCACTCGTCCCCTTCTTCATATGCCGCGATAGTCGCCGGCACCGCCAGGAGATTGGGCTCAGCCAGTTCTTCGCTGTTGAAGCCGCGGTTGACGATCGCCCGCAGGTTCTCATCAGGAATGATGGCCGTTGCCGCGTGCAAGGCCGCGAGGTTGAAGGTCTTGCTTGGCGACACCAGGGAGATGACGCTGGAGCGGGCTGGCCCAGTCACCGCAAAGGCCGGAGTCATGTCCCGCCCCTCTCTGACCAAGTCGGCGTGAATTTCGTCGGACACGAGCACGACATGGTGCTTGTGACACAGGGCCGCGATTCTCTCTACCTCTTCTTTAGTCCAGACATAGCCGATCGGATTGTGGGGGTTGCAGAAGATCATCAGCGTGGTCAAGGGATCAGCCAGCTTGCACTCCAGATCCGCCCAGTCAACCCGGTACTGCCGCTGGCCGGGATCATATTCCAGGTCACTGGAAAGGACGCGGCGGCCATTGTTTTCAATCGAGTTGTAAAAAATATTGTAGACCGGCTCTTGCACCAAGACCTGGTCGCCCAGGTGGGCAAGCCGGCGGACGATGGAGGAAATGGCCGGAACGACGCCGGTGACGTAGATCTCCCAGTCCTCATCCGGCCGGACGCCATGCTGCTTTGCTTCCCAGTCAGCCACGGCCTTGAAATATTCATCCGGCAGGTCTTCATAGCCAAAAGCCCCCACCGTCAGCTTTTGCTGCATGGCCTCGATTATCTCCGGGGCGGTCGCGAAATCCATGTCAGCAATCCACATCGGCAGCTCTCCTGGCTGCAGGTTGCCCCACTTGATGGAATTCTGCTCTCTGACAGGAATGGTCGTAAAATCGTATTTGCTCATCTTTGCCTCCCGCGCAAAATCAACGCGCTGCTGCTTGGTTCAAGTCGGATGCCGCGATCCGCTCGCCAATCTTTTCGCACTCAATCACGGTCCGTTCAGGAATAATTTTATCCTCATCCATGATCAGCTGGCCAATTTCCGGAACCTTGACCCGGCCGGAAACGGGATTTTTGATGCTGACCACCGGCGCCGCCAATTCGGCGTCCAGCCCGGAAACATATTCAAAGACCAGGTCAGAATCGATCAGCTTGCAGTTTCTCATGGTCAAGTGGTCGATGTAGTTCAAGCCTTGGTCAGAGCGGATGGTGCAATTGATCAAAGTCACGTTTTTGCTGTTCCAAGCCAGGTATTCCCCATCCAGGACCGAATCATAGACCGTGACGTTTTCGCAGTTCCAAAAATTGTCCTTGGTCACGAAAGTGCAGTGGTGGGCTTCGATGTTTTTGGCCCCGTCAAAGGCATAGTTGCCGATGATGGAAACGTGGTCCAGGTAGATATTCTCGCTGTCTTTGCCAAAGTAGTTGCCATTGATCTGGCTGTCAGCAATCCGGATGTCCTTGCAGGTCCACATGGTTTCCTCGGCATCCCCGAAGTGGACGTGGTCCAAAGTCACCCCCTGGCAGCGGCGGAAGAGCTTCGGGGCCTGGAGGGCAGAGTTGGCCACCGTGATCTTGTTCGTGTACCAGATCCCTGACCGGGCCATGGTTTCAAAAGTCGTCCGCTCCACGCGCACGTTTTCGCTGTACCAGAGGGGGTACTTATAGGTAAATACGGAATCAGTCAGTTGCAGATCGCGGCATTCCTTAAGGGGAGATTCGCCCGTGCCAAACACGCAGTCTTTGAGCTCGAGGCTATTGGCGCCAAAAAGGATTCTTTCGCCTGTAAAATACTTGTTATTAAACTTGGTCGTCATTTCTTTTTTCCTTCTCTATCAGCAACAATTCTGTCTATATTACTAAGTTTATGCCTTTGCCAGCTTCTTGTAAAAAATAAGTGCCGGCGAAAAACAAAAAATCGCGGGACAATCCCGCGATTTAAACTTGCCTGCCTTTGCCGCTATGCTTGAAGGACAACCAGCTGGCGGCCGCCGAGCTTGCCTTTGAGCAGCTGCTTGACCAGCTTCTTGGCGCTGGTTTCCGAGCTGGTCAAGATGCCGGCCTTAATGGCCGCTGCTTGTGCCCGCTTAAGGGCCGCCTTTTCGGCCTTGGTCACGTCTTCCTTTTGACTCCAGTTGAACAGGGCGGCTTTTTGGTCATAGAACTTGATTGATGACGGATCAATGGCCGCGCTCAGGATCTTGGCCGCGGGCAGGGTCACCGTCACCTTGCTTTGGTCAACTTTGACCTGCACGTCCTTGACCTTGATCCCGGCCTTGAAGTTGGCCGTGTAGACCATGGAAAAGCCCTTCTGGGTAATCAAGGGAATCTCGCCCTGGGTCAGTTTGTATAAGCCAGTGTAGGTATATTTTTCCGTCGACAGCTCGCCGATGTCAGCCAGGCGGCTGGAAATAGCCGCTTCTGACACGATCTCATGGCTGGCCTTTGGCAGATGCTGGCCGATCATGCCGCCGATCATCAACAAAGCAACTACGGCGACAAAAGCGAACAATCCGCGAAATGGCAGACCGAATTTCTGGTCCTGTTTCATATTGCTGCCTCCTTCTAGAACTGATTAATATTATCAGTCTATGGCCGGCAAATGCAAGCAGCAGGCCTTTTCTTCAGGATTATTTATACTTTTCCTAGCCTGTAGCTTAATTCTAAACGCTGGACAGGCCAGACGCTAATGCCTATAATCGGCTTCGTGATATTCACTTTTTGCAAAACAAGAGAAAGGACAAACGATCATGGAAATTCAAGCCTTGCGCTACTTCTACGCCGTCGCCAAAACCGAGAACATGACCCGGGCCGCGGCCCAGCTGCACGTCAGCCAATCCACCATTTCCCGCCAGCTGAAGGCGCTTGAAGCAGATTTGGGACAAAAGCTCTTTACCCGCCACAGCTTCAGCATTGAACTGACTGAACAGGGGCGGCTATTGAAAGAACAGGCAGCGGACCTCTTGCTGATGGCGGACAAGATCGAGCATGAATTTCGCACTTGGGATGAGGTGACTGGCGGCGACCTCTACCTGGGGCTGGCTGAGTCCTACCAGATCCGCTGGCTGGCCTCCTGGATCAGCCAGTTTAAGCAGCAGTACCCCAAGCTCCACTACCACGTGACCAGCGGCGACCGCGGGCAGGTCTACGAGCGCCTGGACCGGGGCGTCCTCGACTTTGGAGTGGTCTGCGGGCAGCCAAATCCCGACAAGTATGCCGCTTTGCCCCTGCCTGAAACCGACACCTGGGGCGCGGTCATGCGGACCGACTCCCCGTTGGCCAAGCAAAAGACCATCCGGGCCGAGGACTTGGCCGGCTTGCCCTTGTTTGCTTCTGAAGAAGCCTGGGAGCACGACCTGCCGCGCTGGGCCCAGGAAAAGATGGGCAGCCTGCAGCTGGAAGGGAGCTTTCGCCTGGCCTACAATGGGGCAATTTTTGTCAGAGAGGGCCTGGGGATCATGCTGACTTTTGACCGCCTGGTCGACACCAGCCCTGGCAGCGGACTGACCTTTGTCCCGCTGGCCCCGAAGCTGGAAGAGCACCTCTACTTCACCTGGCGCAAGGATGCCAACTTCTCCCCGATTGCTGAGCGCTTCTACAAGTTCGTCTTGGAAAAAGCGAATGAGCCTCGATGAGCCGTTAAGCCCAAGAAACGAGTCTGGGCAAGCGAATGTGGGAAAACGCGCCAGTTGGGAACTTTTGAGTTTTAGCAACTCTCTGCTGTGATTTGAGATACTAAAAAGGCTTCCAGAATTTTTTCACTTCTAGAAGCCTTTTTATTCGTTAGAGTCTGTTGCGATTGACCTTTCTGCCTGTGCCTAGTCGTCGTTAGTCAGGAACTTGTAGACAGCATAGGCAAGCAAGGCCGTCGGCAAGAGGCCGGGGGAAAGATCGACCTTGAATTTGCTGCGCTTGCCGACTTTGACTTTTTCCGCAGAAGCGGTCCCGATCAGGAATTGAAACAATTTCTTGTTCATGAGACTCACCTGTCCTTTAATCAGTAATCAACGCTATCTTCCATTTGCTGACTTAATTATAAGCTAAACAGGCAGGATTTTGCTTAATTTTCAACGACCGCGCTCATGGAGCTGACCAGGTTGGCATCGTTTAAGGTAACCTTGTCGGCTCCGTTTTTGATCAAATCGTCAACGGCTGCATCATTATGGCTGACCGTCCAGATCCCGTAGTCCACGCCATACTTGCGGGCGGCGAGAATTTCGTCAACGTTCGTGGTGTCCTTGTTGCGGTCTGCCCCGGCCTGCAGATGGGACAAGTAGATGTAGTCGTCCTCTTGCAGCTGGCGGTTGTAGATCGCCATCAGCGCGATTTCTTTACCGCCTGGAAGCACGTTTCTAACCTCTTCTAGTTCCCCAAGATTGAAGGAAATCAGGGTCGTGTGCTCCTGCATCCCCACCTCGCTGATTTCCTTGACGACTTCTTTCAGTGCCGTCATGTTATTGACGTTTTTCAGCTCCAAAAAGGCTTCCTTGCCAGACTTCTTGCAGATGTCCAAGTACTGGCGCAGGGTCGGCAGATGGAGGTTATCGTAGACATGATCCTGGTCAATGCCGGGCAAGACGCCTTTGATCTTGTAGCTTTCTGCCTGGTCAAAAGTCAGCTCGTTGATGCTCTTGCCGTAGTTAGGATCGTCGGCCTGGATATTGGTGGTCCGCGCCAAGCTTTGGTCGTGCAGGATCAGCAGATGGTTGTCGGCAGTATTGGCCACGTCGGTCTCAATCCCCCAAACGCCAGCCTCCTCGCCCGCTTTTTCAAAGGCCAGGGTCGTGTTTTCCGGATACCTGGTGCTGTAGCCCCGGTGGGCGATGAATCTGACTGCAGCCTTGGCTAAGCCGGAAGTGCTCTGGGTCTTAGCGTTGGCATTTTCCAAGCGAACCAGCTTGGCGATTTCCGGAATTTCTGCTTGCGAAAACGGCGCTTGATTGCTTTTTCTTACCATGATCAAGTACTTGTAGCCAGGATCAAGGATAAAGCCGTGCGTGGACCAGCCCATTTGCACGCCTAAATAGCGCGGGTTGAGGTCATTGGTAAACTTGAGAGCCATGATCTGGTAGTCAAAGTAGTCATCCAGTCCCAGGTACTTGGCCTGGTCAGCCGCAATAAAGTTGACCGTGGTCAGCTGCTTCTGGCTTGGGTAAAAATTGCCGGAAGCATCGATCGCCCACAAGCCCAGGTCCCGCTCAGGCTCTGGAGAAATTGGTTCTCTCCGGTATTGGGCGTACAAGGTGACGTTTTTTAAGGCATAGCTTTCGCCCAGCCGGTATTTTTTCCCAGTCCCATCAGCCTTGTCGTTAAAAGAATCCAGGACGCAGCCTGGCTTGCTGAAGCCGGAATCTGGCAAGGTGACCCTTTGCCCTTCTTGCTCATGCAAGACAGCGTTTTGGCCAAAGCCCTGGTTGGCGTCAATGTTGACGGTATAGTCAACCAGCTGGTGGTACTGGGCCCACAAGGTCGTATTTTTCTTAAAGGCATAGGCCCGCGCGAGGCGGTAGCTTCGCCCCTTGCCATCAGCAGCGGCATTGAAGTTCAAGAACTTGTAGCCTTCCCGGCTAAAGCAGGTCTCAGGCAGGGTGACCTTCTTGCCCAAGACGAAGGTCAGCTTGTGCCGGCGGCCAGAACCGTCATTTGCTGCTAAAGTCAACACTCGCTTGGCCGCGGTGACCTTGACCGTGCAAGTATAGCGTTTCTTGCTGTTTTTGGCAGCGATCTTGGCCGTGCCTGCCGCGATGGCTTTGACCTTGCCTTTTGACGTGACTTTGGCGACTTTCTTGTTGGAACTGGTCCAAGTGGTCTTGCCCCGGCCGTTTTTCAAGGTCAGCTTGGCCGTCTTTCCCTGCAGCAGCTGCAGGCGCTTCTTGCTAAGCACAGCCTTCTTTTTAGCAACGCGGTGCACACGCGCGCGACGGGCGGCCTGCACTGGCTGGGCCAGTCCCAAAGCCAGCAGGGCAGCTGGCAGAATCAACAACTTTTTGCTATCTTTCCGTTTCTTCAATGATTTTTAACGGCAGGCAAGCCCAGGATTCCACCTATTTCAATGGGTGGAGGGATAGGACTTGCCTGTCTTCCTTCTTTCTTACTTAAATTCGTAAAGCAAAAGCTTTTGCTCTGCTTTTTGCCAGTTGCCGTTATGGGTAATCAGCTTACAGAGCTTTGTACTGATGTAA
>NZ_JAOQBX010000038.1:0-16577 GCF_044902225.1 Lactobacillus sp. 23-2
GCGTGAGCACTAGCCTATAAAGAAACCCCCGACCTTGGTCGGGGGAGCATGTCATTTGGCTAGCCTGTTTTGCGCATTTTGCCTTAAGCCTGCTTGCTGGCGCCTTTTGGCACCCGGCGGCCGATCAGCCAAACCAGGAGCAGGGCAGCCACGGCTTCAATAGCGATGATCCAGACTCTAGCAGCCAGCTTGGTGCCACCCAGCCAGACGTCGAAGGTGATTGAGCCCAGGACCAGGACGATCATCCAGATCCATTGGGTCCGGTCAAAGGCAATGCCATATTCTTCCTCGCGCCGGCGAATGCCAGGGAAGATGCCGCCCAAGCCGATCAGGACCACGCAGGCGATGATGTTGATGGAGAGCTCATACCACCAAACCCAAGTGCCTTGCTTGACGTCTTGTGGCATGAAGCCCAGGACAGTAGCCACGGCCGTTACGGCCAGGAGGGCAAAGCCGACCCACCAGGCGAAGGTATCGTTTTTGATGTAGCGGTAGACGGATGGGTACTTCTTGGAATTTTTGCCCCGGACCTTCATGAAGGAGTAGAAGATCCAGCAGGTAACGGCTGGAGAGATGATCCCGTTCAGGTTCAAGAGCCAGTTGAAGATGTCGTTCATGTCTGGCAGGAAGATCCCCAGAACCATGATGAAGCCGCTCAGGAAGACGGTCAGGATGTAGCCGTTGATTGGCAGCCCGTCCTTGTTGGTCTTCTTCAAGAACTTCGGCATGTACTTGTCGCCGGTGTCGGAAATCAGCATTCTGGTCATGGCATCCAGCAGGACGGACAAGAGGGCCACGTTGTAGAAGAAGGATGACCAGGCGTAGATGTAGACCAAAAGGTTGCCAACGCCAAACTGCTTGCCCATGGCGCCGAAGACGTAGTATTCACCGTTCATCTTCAAGTCGTTTGGCATGTGGTTGGCATCGATGTAGATCCCCAGGGCGATTGAGCCAAAAATGGTCAAGAAGCAGGTCATGACGGCCAGGGCGATCATGGCCTTAGGGAACTCCCGCTTCGGGTCCTTCATCCGGGTCACGTAAGGGGCAACTAGCTCAGACCCGTTGACGGCATAGATCAGCATCCCGACGGTTGAGAAGTATTTCAGGTCGAACTTCGGGACGATCGTCTTCCAGGTAAATGGCGTAGCGGTCTTGCCGCCCGACTTTGCCAGGCCGGCGAAGGCCAGCAGGACGAAGAGGATGGTCATGATAAACATGGCCCAGCCGCCGATATTGGACAGAACTTCCATTGAGTCGCTGAACTTGTGCTCAATCAAAGTCAAGACAATGAAAATGGCAAAGGTGATTGCCGTAAACATGGCTGTTGACAGGAACTTGGGATTTTCAAACTCGTCAGTCCCGGTCAAGCCCCAGCCGACGTCAACCAGCAGGCAGTTGGCCGTGTCGACCACGTAAGGGATGGAAGCAGCCCAGTAGGTCCAGGCGGTAAAGTAGCCCAGGAACTCCCCGTCGGTTGCCCGGACCCAGGAGGACAGGCCGCCGCCTTCTTTGTTGAAGACGCTGCCCAAGTGACCTACGATCAATGCGTATGGCACCACGTAGAGGAACATCATCAAAATCCAGGAGGTGATAACCGCCATCCCTTGGTTTTGGAAGTTGTACATGATGTCTTCCAGGCCGATAACCGTTACGAAGGCCATCATTGCCAGAGTCGGCCAGGAAATATATTTGCTTTTAATATTTAATTCGTCGTCCATAAAAAATCCTTTCTGTTATGACTGATTGTTTAACAGAAAGCAGCTGCCGGCGACTTGTTTGTTGATTTCATTGCCATCTCCATTTCTTAAGATTTCATAAAATAAAATAAGCATAACCAGTTTACCTACTATTTGTAAGAAGATCAATATTATTTATGCATGACAGCGCTTTTAATTTTGGAAGCAAAATCCTAAAAGCAAGTTAATGAGCAAAAAATGAGAGCACTTTAGCAATTTAGGCTATAATTGGTAAATATTGATCATTGTTGCAAAAATTTTAAGTTCAGAGCATGAGGTGAACGAAGATGGACAAGAAACTCGATACGGCAATTTTCGCGGGCGGCTGCTTCTGGTGCATGGTGCAGCCTTTTGATACCCTGCCTGGAATTGAGAGCGTCGTTGCGGGCTATACCGGCGGCCACGTGGCCTTTCCGACTTATGAAGAGGTCAAAAGCGGGAAAACCGGGCATACGGAAGCAGTCAAGATCACTTTTGATCCCAGCCTGATGTCCTATGAGCAGCTGCTGGGCTACTACTGGCAGGTGACTGACCCAACCGACGCCATGGGCCAGTTCCAGGACCGGGGCGACAACTACCGGCCGGTCATCTTCTACAATTCGCCCGCCCAAAAGGCCGCGGCTGAAAAGTCTAAGGCTGAGCTGGCCGCCAGCGGCCGCTTTGACCAGCCGATCGTAACCAAGATCGAAAAAGCGGGCCCCTTCTATGTGGCTGAAGATTACCACCAAGAGTTCTATAAGAAGAATCCGGAGCGCTACGCCCAAGAAGAGGCTGGCGGCCGGGAGCAGTTTATCAAGGAGCACTGGGGGAAGTAAATGACGGAAAAAAAGCACGGTCTGGTCCTGGAAGGCGGCGCCATGCGTGGCTTGTATACGGTTGGCGTCATTGACGTTTTGATGAAGTACGGGATTACTTTCCCCGCCGCGGTTGGCGTTTCCGCCGGCGTGGCCTTCGGCTGCAACTACAAGTCCCTGCAGCCGGGGCGGGCTCTGCGCTACAACCTGCGCTACGGGGCCAACCCCCACTTTAAGGGCTGGCGGTCCTGGCTGAAGACCGGGGACTTGTATGGGGCGGACTTCTGCTACAAGCAGATTCCGGAAGTCTATGATCCCTTTGACACGGCGGCTTTTGCCCGCAATCCGATGGATTTCTGGTGCGTGGCCACGGACGTGGAGACGGCCCAGCCGGTCTATCACAAGCTCAAGGACGGCAAGCGGCTGGATGCCCGCTGGATCCGGGCTTCATCCTCCATTCCCGTCTTTGCCCGTCCTGTCCAAATTGGCAGCCACCGCTACTGGGACGGCGGAGTGTCCGACTCGATTCCTTTTAGATTCATGGAAAGAATCGGCTACCGGCAGAACGTGGTCATCTTGACCCAGCCGCGCGGCTATCATAAGGAGCCGTCCCGGATTCAGCCAGTCGTGGACCGGCTCTTGAAGCAGTACCCAGCCGTCGTGGACCGCTTGCACAGGCGGTCTTTTGAATACAATGAAGCCCTGGCCCAGATCGCGGCTGAAGAGGCCAGGGGCGAGGCCTTCATCTTCCGGCCCAGCCAGGACATTTCCGTGTCAGCCTTGGAGCACGACTGCGAGACCCTGCTGGGCGTTTACCAGGTCGGCGTCAAGGACGCGGAAGCACGGATTGCTGATTTGAAGGATTTTTTGAAAAAATAAGCTAAAAAAGCCATGAGCATCAACTGCTCATGGCTTTTTGCCGATAATGGCGCGGGCGCTTTTAACTATTTTTGCCTTGAATGCTTTGCCAGCTGCTGGTAGTTGCCCAGCATCCACTTATAATAGCTGGTGCCGTTAGGCATGGTCTCCCGGACCTTGATGATCGGGATGCCCTGCTTTTCTGCCTTCTTGACGAAGGACTTGACCATGTCGGAGCTGGCTTGGGTGTTGTTGACGAAAAAGGCGATCTTCTTTTTGGCGATGTCGGCGTTCATCTTGGCAATGACAGCCGCGCTTGGGTCGGTTTCCTTTTCCGTGGCTTCTTCAAAGTTCTTGTTGCCGATCTTGAAGCCGGTGCGCTCTAAGGCGTAGTCAAACACGGGCTCGCTGACGAAGACCGGTTTTGAGGCCTTGCCATCGATTGAGTCGGCGACTTGGTCGATCTTGGCGATCTTCTTCAAGTAGCTGGCTCCCTGCTTCTTAAAGTAGGCCGCGTGCTTTGGCTGCAGCTTGCCCAGCTTTTTGACCAGGAAGGCCACGTACTTCTTAGGCATGTCCAGGTTGTACCAGATGTGCGGGTTGGCAGAGCTTTCCAGCCCCATCAGGTCTTCGCCGACCTTGGTGACCTTCTTGTCGGAGGCATCTGCCAGACTCTGGATCCAGCTGTCGTAGCCCATCCCGTTGGCGACCACGATGTCGGCGGCGGCAACCGTCTTGGCGGAAGCCGTCGTTGGCCCGAAGTCGTGGGGGTCGGAGTTGCCGTTGGCGATCAGGGCCGTGGCTTGACCGTATTTGCCCACGACTTGCTGGGCGATGTCAGCGTAGATGTTGGTTGAGGTTACGATCTTGATCTGGCTGCCGGAGCTCTTTGGGCTCTTGGCGCAGCCGGCCAGGCAGATAGCGGCCAGCAGAAGCAGCGGCCAGATAAACAGGTGTCTGTGCTTTCTTTGCATGTCTTTTCCTTTCAAGATTTGCAGCCCGCCTGCAAATCATATTAGAATACGGGAAAAAATTGCAAAAGTCAAGGAACAGCTCCTGATTGATGGTAAAATAAACAGCATGAATGATTTTAAGTTTAGCAAAAGAGAAAAAGTCTATCTCCTCCTGGCTCTGGCCGTCTTGGCCATGCTGTTTGTTTCCAGCTCAATGACCTATCATGAGCAGAAAATGAAGCCGGGCTTCATCCACACCTACCTGGGCTGGCTGGAGGATTGGATCCAGCGGCTCAATATCTATTACGGCGGGGTCTGGCACAATGTCAAGACCGACGGGTCAGCTGGCTTTACCCAGTTCGTGGTCCGGAAAACGGCCCATTTTGGCAGCTATTTTTTATATGGCTTGTTTGCCTACTTGGGCTTACGGCGGGTCTTCGTCATTAGCTGGACCGGTCCCTTCTTTGTCTGGGCTACCGCCTTTGCCTTTGCGGCGATGGATGAATTCCACCAGTTTCTGACCGGGGACCGGACGCCGACCGTGCATGACGTGATGCTGGACGCCAGCGGGGCTTGTTTGGCCATTGTCCTGGCGGTCATTTATTACCTGCTGAAAGGGCGGGCTGAGCGAAAAAAGTCGGCTATTTAAGGGAGTAAGCGTTGAATTTCTGCCATACCTGAGTTATGATAAAAAAGTTGACTAGATTAAGATAAAGAAAGAAGGATCCTAAATGTCAGGACATTCAAAATGGCACAATATTCAAGGCCGCAAGAATGCGCAAGACGCTAAGAGAGGGAAAGTCTTCCAAAAGCTTTCTCGTGAAATTTACATGGCTGCAAAGAGTGGTGGTCCTGACCCTTCAGGTAATCCAAGCTTGCGTTTGGTCATGGACAAGGCACGTGCTGTCAACATGCCAAAGGACAACATTCAACGCGCGATCAAGAAGGCTGAAGGGAACTCCGACGAACACTACGACGAAGTAACCTACGAAGGCTACGCTCCAGGCGGCATTGCAGTTTTGGTGGAAGCCTTGACTGACAACAAGAACCGGACTGCTTCTTCAGTTCGCGTTGCCTTCACCCGCAACGGCGGCAGCCTTGGCGCTACCGGCTCAGTTTCTTACATGTTTGACCGCAAGGGCTACATCGTAATTGACCGGTCCACTACTGACGCTGACGAAGACCAAATGTTGATGGACGTTATGGAAGCCGGCGGTGATGACTTGCAGACCAGTGACGATACCTACGAAATCTACACTGATGCCAAGCAATTCACTGAGGTTCGTGACGCTCTGGAAAAGGCTGGTTACAAGCTGGCTGTTTCAGAATTGACGATGATTCCACAAAACACCACGCCAGTTCCAGCAGACAAGAAGGAACAATACCAACACTTGATCGATGCCCTTGAAGACGACGACGATGTATCAAACGTATACACTGCCGCTGCTGATGACGACGAAGAATAATTAAACATGCATTTAGCGAAAGCCGCTTGACGAGAGTCAGGCGGCTTTTTTGGCATCTGGAAAATTTTTTTGAACTTTTTTCGGTAAAATCCGTTTCTTTCGTGTAATAGCTTATAGGACGGAAAAAATAGAGGAGGAACCGTCATGAAAGTCAAAGAAACTGCCGAAAAAATTCTGCGGGCGGCGCTTGCCGCTAGAGCCAGCGATATTTTCTTCCTGCCCAAGGAGGAAAGCTGCGAAGTCAAGCTGCGATCCAGGGAGCCAGTGAAGCTGGAAGACCTGTCCAAGCAGGCGGGAAGCGAGTTGATCAGCTGGTTCAAGTATGCCGCGCAGATGGATATCTCAGAGCACCGGCGGCCACAGGTGGGAGCCATGTCTTTTGACAAGTGCTGGCTGCGCTTGTCGAGCCTGGGCGACTACCGGGGCGAGGAGTCCCTGGTCATCCGGGTGATCTATGGGATCAGTGGAAGCAGGTATTTTTTCCCGGACCAGTTTACCCGCCTGGCCGAATTATGCAAGAAGCGGGGCTTGATCGTCACCAGCGGTCCAACGGGGTCAGGGAAGACCACCACTATGTATGAATTGGCCAGAAGGCTGAGCCAGACCCGGATCGTGATGACAATTGAAGACCCGGTTGAAGTGCATGAGAGCAGCTTCCTGCAGACCCAGGTCAACCTGCCGGCTGGAATCAGCTATGCCAGCCTTTTGAAGGCGGCCCTGCGCCACCGGCCGGATGTCTTGATCATCGGGGAGATCCGCGACGGCGAGACGGCCCATCTGGCCATTGATGCCGCCTTAAGCGGGCACCTGGTTCTGGCCACGGTCCACGCCAAGAGCACCTACCAGACGATTTCGCGCCTGGAGAGCCTGGGGATTGGGACCAATGCCCTGGCCAACTGCCTGACGGCCGTGTCCTACCAGCGGCTTTTGCCGGCTGAAGACGGGCCAGCCTGTCTGCTGGACATTGCCGCAGGGGCGGATCTGGCCCGGGAAGTCGCGCGCGCCAAGCGGTCCGGCTTTGCCAGCTGGGAAGAGCATTTGGCTGAATTATTGGAGGAGGGAAGGATCGATGAAGCAGTTGCAGATCAGTTTGCACAAGGATAGCTTGCGGGGGCAGGAGCAGCTGGAGCTGCTGGAATTTTTGGCGTCAAGCCTGCAAAACGGCTTTTCAATCGCAAAGAGCTTTAAGATGCTGCCAATTCTGTGGCCCAAGCGCGCCGGCCTCTTTAAGCGGATTGACCGGGAATTGGCGGGCGGGAAGTCCTTTGCGGAATGCATGGGGGAGCTTGGCTATTCCAAAACCACGGTGACCCAGCTGAACATTGCCTTGACCCAAGGCAACCTGCAGGAGTCGCTGGCCCAGCTTACCCAATTGCGGCGGATGCAGCGCCGGCAGCTCAAGAAGCTGGAAGGCGAGCTGGCCTACCCGGTCGTCTTGGTCGTGATGATGATCATCTTGCTCGTATTTATGCAGAACTTCGTTTCCGTCCAATTCGCGGAAAGCGGAGACCACACGGGGGACTTGCTGATTTTTGCCCTGGTCGCCTTCTTTGTCCTTTTGCTGACCAGCCTGCTCTTGGTCTTGGGCTATTTGCAAAAGCAGGACTACCAGTCCTTCAAGAAGCTCAGCCAGCTGCCGTTTGTTGGGCCGGCCATCAGCAGCTATGGCCAGTATTTGATCAGCTATGACCTGGGGATGCTGCTGGCCAGCGGCTTCTCATTGCAGAAGATGTGCCTGTTTGCCAGCCAGCAGACTCCTGGCTCTTTGCAGCAGGAGCTCGGCAGCCGCGTGGCCAGGCAGCTGGAAAGCGGGAAGAGCCTGCAGGAGATCATTCTACAGGAGCCCTTCTTGAACCAGAATCTCTTGATCCTGCTCAAGACGGGCAGCGACCGGAAGGAGCTCAGCCAGCAGTGCCTGCTGATTGCCAAGATGCTGTTTGACCGCCTGACCCAGCAAGTGGAGCGCATGATCGTGAATATCCAGCCATTTTGCTTCATCTTGATTGGTCTGGCCATCATCGGCATGTATCTGAAGCTGCTTTTGCCCATCTATGGGAGCATGCAGGGCTTGTAGCCCTGTCCAGCCCTTTTTTCCGTCCTAAGTCCGTATTGTTTTATTGTCAAAATTACTGTCATATTTACCGTTATCTTTTACCGTTATTTTTGTTGATGTTTATTCTATTCCTAAAATTACTCCTTAACCCTAGATGTAAATAATCATGATCATAGAATTGGAGGCAAAACAATGATGCCAAGCAAGAAGCATGAAGAAATTGAGCCCAAGAAGCGCAAGCAGAAGGCCTTTACGCTGATGGAAATGGTTGTCGTCGTGGCGATCATCGCCGTCTTGGTCCTCTTGATCTCGCCAAACCTGTGGACCCAGAAGGAGAGTGCCACCAAGAAGGCTGATGAGGCCTTCATGACGACCCTGCAGACCCAGGTTGAGCTCTACCGCAGCGACAATGACAAGGCGCCAGCCGATTTCGCTGAAATGAAGGACAAGAACTACCTGACGGCCAAGCAGCTCGAGCAGATCAACGAGAAGAAGATCACGCTGGCTGATGTGACCGGCGCGAAGTAGAAATGCGGCGCGTCAAGCCGGCCTTTAGCCTGGCTGAGACCGTGGTCGTACTGGCGATTTTCTTGCTGCTGGTCCAGGGCGGGAGTCTGCAGGTCAAGCGGACGCGGGAGAAGATCCTGTTTGACCAGACCTGCACGGCCGTGCTCCAGACCCTGCAGCATGAAATCCGGGTCGCGGCCCTTAAGCAGCAGACCGTAGTGGTGCACGTGAACAATTCCAGGCACGAATTGCGGGTGACGCATGACGGCCAGACAGCGGAGAAAATCAGGCTGCCGGAAGGCATGACGGTCGACAGCCCGGTCCTTGAAGGCCTGGGGAGTCAGATCAGGAGCGGCGGCTGCATTTCTCCTTATTCAATTAGTTTTAAAGGATATGGCTATGCAAAGAGGTACACGATTCAGCTCATGTGGGGCAAGGTCCGGGAAAAGGACTAGGCAGGGCGGCTTTTTGGCACTTGAAGCAGTGGTGGCTTTGGCGATTGCCTGCATTGCCCTGACGACGACGGTGCAGATTTGCTTGCAGATCCGCGCCATTCAGCAGGCAGAGGCCTACCGGGCCGACAATGCCCTGGCCAGCTACATGCTCAAGCAGACTAAAGAGCCGACGGTGATCGTCCATGATCACCGCTACCATTTGACGAAGGATGGAGACCTATATGATGAGAAAACGAAGCAGATCTGCCCGATCAAGTAGGCGGCCGGCTTTTACTTTGTTTGAGGCGGTGCTGGCAGTCATGGTTACGGCCATCTGCATGTCGGTCCTGTTCAACGTGACCCAGGCTTTGGCCGTGAGCAAGAAGCGGATGCGGAGCGAAAACGCGCTGGCTTTTTCCTACATTCAGCTGGAAAAGTACATGCATAAAGACGCCAAGCGAGTCTACCTGAAGAGCTGCAGCAATTCCGAAGCGGTCATCGGCAAGATCCATAAGGATGGCACTGAAGACAGCTTCGCGATGCGCAAGACAAAGACGACCGGCCGCTTGTACGTTGTCAGCTACATGGAGCTGCTGCCGGCTTTGAACGTGCTGTTTCAACGAAAGGGCAACAATCTGCGCATCATGGTGACTGAGCCGGACTGCCGCACGAGCAACCTGTATTTTGCCCTGGATCCGCCGCCTGAGGAGAAAGAGCAGCATGAGTCAAAGAAAGGACCAGTGGATGAGAAGAAAGAGACCAAACAGAACGAGGGCTAGCGCGTTGCTCAGCAGCGTGCTGGTTCTGACGACCTGTTTAATGTTTATCGAAGCCTACGTGCTGACGGAGCGCTACTACATTCTGGAAGACCAGCTGGTAGTCAAATACCTCCTCGGCAGGTGATTTGCTTGCACGGACTCCTGCCTTTCTTTAAAATTGATTAAGTAACGCAAAGAAGGGTGGACACATGGAAAATATTAATCAGATCACGAAAGTTTTTACGCAATTTTTAGACGCGGTCCAATGCCTGCAGAAGGCCTTGAACGTGCCGATGACGGAAGCCTTGACGGAAAGCTTTGACAACCTGGAAAATCATGATGTCAAGGTGGAAATGGGGGCGCCAGACCCAGACACGGTCGA
The DNA here is from genome assembly GCF_044902225.1 of Lactobacillus sp. 23-2. Taxonomy (NCBI): domain Bacteria; kingdom Bacillati; phylum Bacillota; class Bacilli; order Lactobacillales; family Lactobacillaceae; genus Lactobacillus; species Lactobacillus sp. 23-2. The sequence continues at coordinate 9,942 of NZ_JAOQBX010000038.1, forward strand.
GCTCCTGAAGGGCAAGTATGCCAGCTTGAACTACGACCAGATGTCCAGCAAGCAGAAGGTGGAGGTCTATAATCTGCTGACCTTGAAGGCGATCAGCGATGAAGACCGCGATGCCAACCAAATGCCAACTCCGCCGATCTTGGCCACGGTGATCACGCTCTTCATGAGCAAGCTCTTGCCAAAGAAAGAGCAGACCATCCTGGATCCGGCCTTGGGCACGGGCAACCTCTTGTACTCCGTGGTCAAGCAGCTAGCCAGCCAGAATCACTCCCAGAATCCATTCAAGCTGGTCGGAATTGACCATGATGAAGACATTCTGAACCTAGCTGACGTTGGCGCCCACTTAAACGGCCTAGACATTGATCTTTACTGCCAGGACGCGCTTTTGCCATGGCAAGGAGGCAAGCCGGAAGTCATTGTCAGCGACTTGCCGGTCGGCTATTACGTCAACGATGAAAATGCCGTGAATTTTGAATTGCGGACCAAGGAAGGCCACTCATACGCCCATGTGCTGCTGACCGAGCAGATCGTCAAGAACCTGGCGCCTGATGGCTATGCCTTTTTGTTGGTTCCAAACAGCATGATTTCCGGCAAGCTTGGCGCGGACTTCATGCCTTGGCTGGCTAACAAGGTGCACCTGCAGTCCATCGTCCAGCTGCCAGAGAAATTGTTCCAAACTAAAGTTAACCAAAAGAGCCTGCTGATCTTCCAGAACCACGGCCAAAGCCAGCCGCCGCGTGAAGTTCTGTTAACCCGGATTGACGATTTGAAGAATGAAGAATCGCTAGTCAGTCTTAATATTAAACTGAACGAGTGGTATACTGAAAATGGCAAATAGTTCTGTGTAGAATCGAAGGAGTTAAAAGTTATGAATAAGATTTTGGCAGTCAACTCTGGTAGCTCATCATTCAAATATAAGTTATTCTCATTGGATGATGAAAGCGTCCTTGCCTCAGGTTTGGGTGATCGAATCGGGATCGATGGCTCAAGCTTTGAAATGAAATTAGCTGATGGGACCAAGCATAAAGAAACGCTTGACCTGCCAAACCAGGAAACAGCCGTACAAGTGCTGCTTGACTGGTTGAAGAAATACGACGTCATTAAAGACGTTAAGGAAATCGTTGGCGTTGGCCACCGGATCGTTAACGGGGCCGAGGTATTCCCAGATTCAGCAATCATTACCAAGGACAATCTGCACAAGATTTTTGAATTGACTGACTTCGCGCCGTTGCACAACCCTGCAGAAGGCCGCGGAATCGAAGCGTTTATGAAAATCTTGCCAGACGTGCCACAAGTTGGCGTATTTGACACTTCATTCCACCAGTCAATGGACGCTGTCCACTACATGTACTCTCTGCCATACGAATACTACGAGAAGTATCAAGCCCGCAAGTTTGGTGCCCACGGTACTTCAATCCGCTACGTTTCAAAGCGCACGGCTGAAATAATGGGCAAGGATTTGAAGGAGCTCAAGATGATCATTTGCCACTTGGGCTCAGGGGCTTCAGTTACTGCCGTCAAGGATGGCAAGTGCTATGACACTTCCATGGGCTTCTCACCATTAGCCGGGATTACAATGGGGACTCGCTCTGGCGACGTTGATCCATCAGTTCTGCAACATATCATGAAGATGGAAGGCATGACTGACTTCAACGAGATGATCAGCATCTTGAACCGCAAGTCAGGCTTGCTGGGAATTTCAGGTCTTTCAAGCGACATGCGTGACATTAGCGCCAACGCGGACAAGAACCCACGGGCGCGTCTGGCTAGGGAAATCTTCATTAACCGGATCGTTCGCTATATTGGGGGCTATGCTGCTGAAATGAACGGCGTGGACGCAATTGTCTTCACTGCCGGCATCGGCGAGCACTCAGATATCGTTCGTGCAGGTGTTTTGAAGAACTTTGGCTACCTTGGCTTGAAGTTTGACGCAGAAGCCAACAAGACCAATGGCGAAAAGTTCATTTCAACGCCAGACTCAAAGGTTGCGGCTTTGATCGTGCCAACTGACGAAGAATTGATGATCGAACGTGACGTTGTCCGTTTGGCTCATCTCAAGTAATTTTCGTTAAGCAGAATATTTGAGGGCATGGGTATTTTCTGGTAAAATACCTGTGTTCTCTATTTATGGGGATGTTTTGGGATTCGACAGGCGTAGATTTGCGCCGATTGCGATTCGTAGGTTACGTCTACGTAAAAACGTTAAACAGTTTAAATTAACTGCAAACGAAAACTCATACGCTGTAGCTGCTTAGTTCAGCCCAGCTGCCAATAGGTTGCCGGCCCGTGGCGACCTTGCGGTATCAACTTTACGGGATACGCTTGGCTATCACGTCTGAATAGTTAAGAAGAGATCATCAGACTAGCCGTTGCTAGTTTGCCCTGTTATATGGCGTTTGGGAGCGGTGAAGTTCAAGTAATATAACTATGATCGTAGAGATTGGTGACAAAATGCGTTTGGACAGGGGTTCAATTCCCCTCATCTCCACTAAGCAGGGCTGTAAGCCTCGATATACCAATATTTTTCCCGCTGGCGGGAACCAAACGGGAACCAAGCAACTGAAAAAGACATGTGATGCTAAGGTCACATGTCTTTTTTTAATCAAATTTAATTTCACGGTCAAACAATTGGCGGATTTCAGTTGTCAAATTGTGCGCGATGAACAAGATCGTTTTATCCGTCTGCAGCAAACGCGAAAGAATTTCTCGCGTGGCGGCTTGATCAATGGCGCTCGTACCTTCGTCAACCAGCAGCAGCTGGCTGTGGTAAAGATAGCTGCGGGCAAGAACTATTTTTTGCCGCTGGCCGCCAGAGATGTTGCTGTCTTCAACAGCAACCCGCGTATTCAAGCCGTCAGGCCAAAGGCGGAGATCCTCACTTAAGTTTACCTGCTCCGCTGTCTGCAGGAGCAATTCCGGATCACTTAAAGCGGGATTGAACATGGTCATGTTTTCAGCAATGCTGCCAGGAAAAAGCCGCGGGTCCTGCGGAAGATAGCCGATTTGACTTAAGTTGGACTGAATTGTCTGGCCATTTTGGTCCAGGTAATGAATTGTGCCGCTAGCCGGGCTTAGTTCACCCAGCAGCAGCTTGAAAAAAGTACTTTTGCCACTGCCGCTGGCACCGCTTAGCAGCACCTTTTCCCCAGGCGCAAGCTTGATGGCGGGATAGGTCAGGGTAAGGTCGGCAAATTCAACAGTCAAGGGACTGCTGGAAAAGCCAGCTGGGGCTTGGCCGCTTTCCGTTTGCTCTGGGACAGGCGTTCTTTGCGCAAGCAGGTCTTGCCGCAACTTGCGGCTGCCGGAAATTTCTCCCAAGTAGTCAGCCGCGTTTTGCAGATTGCCAAAAAAGTCACTGTTAAAGGAATCAATGCTGCTGAGCAGGCCAAAAGCCGTCCAGTGACGGATGACCAGAAAAGCGGTCAGGAGCAGGATCAAGCTACTGCCAAGCGAGTAGGCCAGCTGATTGAGGTAATCCAGTCGGGTGGAGACGGCACTTTTATGCACATGGGCATCTTCCAGCTTTTTGGCCGCCAGACCCGCTTTCTCCTTAAACCAAGCCAAAGACAGGCAGCGGTGCAGGTCGCCAAGGCCGAGCAGCCAGTCGCCAAGAACTTTGAGATAAGCCTGGTTTTGCGCTGCCAGTTTCTGATTGGCTTGGTTGAGCTGCCGGTCAAGCAGGCGGGGCAGATAGATCTGCATCAGGGCGAAAATCAGGCAGGCGATAAAGAGGCTCCAGTGAAAACTGAGCAAGGCACCGCCGGCTGCTAGGACGGTCACGCCAGACTTAAAAGCACTGTAAATATTGCGTAAGTAGTTGATGCTCAGCAAGTCCTCTTCCTTAAGCAGCTGGTTTTGTGCCTGGGCGGGATCGTGTGCTTGCTCATCATTGAAGAGATGCAGGGCAACGTCTTGCCGGATCTGCTGCAGGTAGCTTTGAATCAGCTTTTCCAATAGTAGGTCAGCAGGGCGCTGAAGAGCAGGCAGGCCAACTGCAGGCCGAGCATTTGGGCAAAAAGCAGTGCCTGCCGGCTTCTCAAGGCGTTGAATTCCAGAGTCAGCGCGTAGGAAGAGCCAACCAGCAGCAAGGAACTTAAAGCAGTGGCTAGAAAAAGCAGGCTGCTTTTGAAAGGCTTGTGCAGATAAAATTCTTTAAAATTCATGCTTGCTCCTTTTTGACTAAGGTAATTTCCCGGTCAAAGAGCGCTTTTTGGTCAGGACTAAAATTATGGGCAATGAAAATAATGGTTGCCGGCAATTTGCCTAAAGCTTGCAAAATTTTGTCCTGACCAGCATGGTCAACCGCGCTCAACGACTCGTCCAGCAAGAGCAGGGGGAAGGAGTGGCTCAAAGCCCGGGCCAAGACCAGCTTTTGCCTTTGACCGCCGGAGATGGTCAAATCGTCTAAGGCCAGCTGGCGCTGGGGATCAAGCTTGAGGTCGACTGCTGCCAGACAGTCTTCTGGATCGCAAGCCAGACCGGGCGTGTGCATGGTCACGTTTTCCGCCAAAGTAGCGGGGAACAGGACTGGGTCTTGGGCCAGATAGCCGATTGAGTACGGATCAGGCTGGAAGGCCTGGCCAGCCGCGTCTTTAAAGACAATCTGGCCTTTGTCGGCTTTTAAAGCTCCCATAAGAAGCTTCAGCAGGCTGCTCTTTCCGCTGCCACTGTCGCCAGTGATGAGGATTTTTTCACCGGCATGGATGGTCAAATCAGGATAGGAGATCAGCTGCTTGCCAAAAGTTAATGAAAGCTGCTTGATTTCAAGCTTTGCCATCTGGCTGACCGGCTTCAGGCTGTTCTTCTTGCTGCTCTCTTGCAGGCGCGTGAGCCGCTGCCGCAGGCTCTTGGTAGAATTGAGGTAAGAGTAGCTGCCGGCAATGTTTTCCAAAACTGAAAAAAGATTGCTGGCGAAGTAGCCAGCAGCGATGACGCTCCCCAAGGACATCTGTCCCTTAAAGAAGAGGAAGCCGGCAATTAAGGGGATGCTGACAGTGCCTAGTGCGTTGATGATGCTTTGCAGGCACTGGATCTGGCTGTTGATCTTGCGGCGGCTGACTTGCTTGTCGGCTAGCTGTTTGCCGGACTTAAGCAGGGCTTTTTGATAAGCGCCTTTGGCAAAATAACGGCGCAATTCAGCCAGGCCAGCCGTCCACTCAGCAATAGTCGCTAAAAAGTGCTGGTTGGCAGCTGACATTTGCTCTGTAGCCTGGTTGCTGTATTTTTCCAGCAAGTGGGCAATTGCAAAGGAAGCCGCAGTAGTTAAGAGACTGGCAACAAGCAAGAGCCAGTGAAAAGACAGGAGACTGGCAACAAGCAAAAGCGCGTTGGTGACGTCGCAGATCAAGTAAAAAAGGACGGTCGCGTAATCGTAAGTCAAGGTATCAAGGTCTTGGCTAAAGTGGTTGGTCATCTCGGAGACGCTGGCTGGCTGCTGGTAATAATGATCGGCCAACTTGTTCCTGATGCTGTGCAAATACTGTTGAGTCTGCTTGCTGAACAGGTAATTAGCTCCGTTAAAAGCCAAGTTCAGCACTAAAGCCAGGGAAAACTGGGCCAGAAGCAGACCACAAAAAAGTGGGAAACAGCCGGCAGCGACTTGGTTGACCATTGGCGAGAAAAGATAGGTTGAGGTCACGTCGATGACCTGGGTAGTGACCAGCAGAACGAAGATGATGGCGAAACGGCTTCGGTTGCTGTCGATTATTTTACGTAAAGTCATGGGCAAAAAATTGGTTGTTGTTCAAATCTTTAATCATTTGTTTTAAATCAATAATTATCATTTTTTTGCCATTTGTTGGCAATCCTTTACTAACTTTAGCTTAATTTTACCAACAATTCAACAACAATAATAAAAAACATTAATTATTGTTTAATTATGATTTTGCCTTTTTTGCACCTCACTCATTTTTGATTGATTTTTTATATGCTTTTTTGCTTCCACGCTCCAGATCCTTGTTAAAATTATATTCCTACCAGTTGCTAATGAATAGCAGGTCAAGGTTGTAGCCATCTGGATAAAGATCAGCGGCTTTTCGACGCAATTCCAGCCGCTTGACAGGAATGACAGAGAAATTTTTGTTGACAAAGATTTTAGCCAGGGATTGATTTACGTCTAAAGCGTAGAAAATGCCTTCTTTTTTAAGTTGCTAGCGTAAACAACATCACCTTTGTGGAAATTTATTTTGTCCTTTTTAGCGGTTGCCTTATCTTTCAAAGTAACTTTGCAGCTGCTGAGTGGCAACTGTCCAGCCAAAACTTTTTCAGCTTGGTCAATAATTTCTTTTGGCATGCCTACCTGTTCGGCCTCCTTATAAATGCGTAATATATGGAAACCGGCTAATAATAGTCTATCTGTTCAGGCTAGACAAAGCTTTCTTGCAGGTATTGCCAGTTTTATTACGTTGAGGGCGAGAAAACTTGGCATTTCAATGCCGAGTTGAATCGCCCCCTTTTTTGCTTTAACTCGTGAACATTAGTTCGATATGCGATATAATATAAGCAACTAAAGAACTGCAAATGCTGAAAGGAGGTGCGACTCATATGGTTAAATACGAATTCAGAAATTATGAGCCAGATATCATCCATGGACGAGGCTACGCATACAACCTCAATTACCACATCGTCTGGTGTACC
>NZ_JAOQBX010000039.1:0-15941 GCF_044902225.1 Lactobacillus sp. 23-2
TGAACATGTAGCGCAGAAAGACGAAAGCCGTATGGGCAGTCAATGCATCATATGAGAGGCCGTGGTATTCAGTACCAAGTTTCAAGAAACTCTTGCAGGTCTTGAAGAAGACTTCGATGTCCCATCTTTTGCCGTAAATTCTGATGATCTCATTTTCATCGATCATCATGTCCGTGCAAATAAGAGCGATCCAATCTTTGCGGTTGGAGCGATTTCTTACGCAGACTATTCTGGCATCAACCTGGGCACCATCCTTGGCAGGATCTCCAACCTTTACAGGGACGGACAAGAGATATCTTGAACGACCTCGCCGCTTCTTGCATGCGCTGAAGATCTGCTTGACGTTCATCCGCTTACCATCGAACTCGTATGTGATCTTGGAACTCTTCTTCACCATGGCAATTACGTTTAGGTCACGTTGCTTGATCTGGACGATCTGATGAGGATTGGAGAACCAAGTGTCAAACATGACGTACTTAGCAGTAAGCCCTGCTTTCAAAGCTTGATCGAGCAGCTGGATAACTACATCGGTCCCCTTTGATTGGGCCATAATTCGCCTCTTGGCCGCGATTGTGCGCTTGTCGATCTTCTTGGTTGCCCCGATGACATTCTGATCATTCTTTGAGGACAAGAGAGATGAAGCGATTGGGACGAAGGAGGATCCATCAGTCCAACCCATGGTCATCATCCGAAAGCCCTTCTTGTAGGTCATCGAAACGTGGTCGAATACTTTGGCAGCCAGCTCAGTCTTCTTGTATCCAGTTCTGGAGTAGAGCGAATCGTCAAAGACGAAGCAATCCGCACGTTGGTCAGAGGTCAGATCTTTCAGATGCCCATTGACGATCTTCTCAGCTAGCAGAATAGTGAAGCGGAGCCAGTTGATATGTGGGTTCTGCATGAATCGATAGTAGGTGTTTTTGGAGAAGCCAGCAGTACACTTGCCAGACTTCTGTTGCATGTACATGCTTCTGTCTCGAAACACATTACTGAAGATGTATGAAAGGATCGACCAAAGATGGATTCCTTTTGACTTGCGGAGCCCACATCTACGGAGAAGCTCCATAACTTTGTAGTCCTTGAAGAACTTTTCAACAGAACGGGCGATTTTAGGTTCATTTTCAGTATCGAATGATGGTAAACTAGACATAGCACAAGCCTTTCGTTTGATATTGATGATGTTGTGGTTGACTAAATTATATCAAGCGAACAAAGGCCTTGTGCTTTTTTATTGGCTAAACTATTGAATTTTCAAGGTACAAGCCCACTTTTGCAAGTGGGAAGTTTAAGTTCCTAATAAAATCAATTGGCTCACCGAAGTTGATTTCAAATAAAAAAGAAAAAATAAAAGATAATGACGAGGATGATGAATAGTTTTGTGTTAAATTGTCTTCTGTGTAGCTAAAAGAGGTAATTCATGAAAAATAATACTAAACCAAAGAGCAAACTAGGAATGTGGATTGCTATTGCAATTATCGTAGTCGCCGGTTTCTTGGTAGTTCGAAATCAATTCAAGTCACCATCTCGTGTTACTGAAGAATTTTTAAGTGCAATTAAGAAGGGCGATGATGGCCAACTTAAAAAAGTTTATTCTGGGTCTAGCGCTACTTTTGCTTTGACAAAGTTTAAAGCTGAAGCTAAATCTGATTCTTTAACCAAAATGATGCTTGAAATGTTAGAGGATTTTGACTATCAGGTTAAGAATGAAAAGGTTAATGGAAATAAGGCTTCTGTAACTGTAACAATTAAAACTTATGCAATGGGGGACGTTGTCTCGAACTTGATAAGTGATGCTCGTGACGATCCAACTCAGTATATAGGATACAGTTCTGATGACTTTAAAAAAGATATCTATAAAGAATTTTCCAAGCTCAAGAAAGAAAATAAGAAATCGTACACAAAGAATCTTGTCATCAATTTAACCAAGACTAATGGTAAGTGGCAAGTTAATGACTTTAATAGTGACGATCTCGATGTAATCTTAAATGCTGTTACTGGTAATTTTAATTCTGCAATAGGTGAGGCAAACAATGACTATTAATAGAATTTTGAAGGGCCTAAGCAAAGCGACTATTGCCGTCGCATTGCTTGGTGGTGTTGCAACGACAAACTCAAATCAACCTTTAACTGTTCAAGCAGCTAAGAAGAAGGCTAAGAAAGTCTCCAAAAAGAAGGCTGCTAAGAAGTCAAAGAAAAAGGTAACAAAGAAGTCTAAAAAGAAGGTAGTTAAGAAGACTACTAAGAAAAAGGTTGCCAAGAAAGTAACTAAAAAGAAGCCTAAGAAAGCTGTCAAGAAAGTCGTTAAGAAACCGGCCAAAAAGGTAGTTAAGAAGCCTTCAAAGCCAAAGACGACTGTAAAGAAGAGTACGCAAAAGCCGGCAAGTACCCCTTCACAACCAGCTAAACAAGTAGTGAAGAAGACTACTCAAGCCGACCGTTACACTCCAGTTGTCTCTTCTAATGCTGTTAAGCTGGATTGGGGAGAAGATTTGACCACTTACAACTTATCTGGTGCTATCTCCAACCTTGGCAGTTTGCCAGATGGGATTACTGTAGAATTGCAGGATAAAAATAGCATGAGTACGCTTCATGGTGGTAGCTACAGTGTGAATTTAGTAGTTACTTATCCTGATGGGTCGAAGGATGTTGTTGGCCCTGCAAGCTATGTGGTTGCCACTGCAGATGCTGATAAGTACACTCCAGTTTTGAAGACTAACTCATTTAACCTTAAATGGGATAATGGATGGGTGTATACTGATGGGGAAAATTTCGAAACTGGTTTTAGATCTAGTTGGGATACTGTTAAGGCTAAATGGCTTACTAATGAAAAAGGTTATTTCCCTAATGAAGCTTCTGGCGGAACAGACTTTGATTTTGTAACAGACATTAAAGGCAAGAACGACTTTCAAAAACCCGAAGAAACGGGTGGCGACTTTACAGTATATCTAAAAACTACGTACCCCGATGATTCATATTCAATTTCTGGTCCAGTTAAATTGCATTTTGAACCAAGTGATGCAGCAAAATATGAGCCAAAAGTTAAGAATAATATCAGAATTCCGTTAAGTGTTATCAAGGGCGACGATTTCCATGAAAAGGAGGTACCATACGTCTTTGAAAATGCAAATGAATTGCCAAAGGGTACTCGGGTTGATGGTTTTGATTATTCGGAATCCGGCAACTATGAAGAAAATACGGTATATGTATCATATCCAGATGGCAGTGAAGATGAAATTGATGAAACAGTAAATTACCAAGTTTATTAACCATTTCCTATAGACTGGAGCTCGCTTAAAAGTCTAAAGTATTTTGACATAGCCCTATAACTAAAAGTATGGGCTATGTTTTTGTGTGAAAGTGTAAAGAGAGAAATAAATGAAAGCAAGAAAAATTTTGACAATATTGTCGGCAACTAGTGCGCTATTACTGGTTGCGGGATGCAGCAACAGCCAGCAATCTTCTGAAAAGGCAGCGAAGCAAAGCAGTAAAAAGCAATCTTCAAAGAAGAGTTCCAGCAAGAAAAAAGTCTTTAAGACTAAGGTTGTAAAGAAGCAGTCTAGTGAGAGCTCCTCATCTGAAGCTAGCTCTTCTAGTTCAAGTAGCCAGACTTCACAATCAAGTAGCAGTAGCATTACAAGCAGTCAGTCATCATCAAGCGCGGTTTCTAGCTCATCCAGCAGCAGTCAAACACAGAAGTATGCTGATGAAGAATACGCTGCTGCAGTTTGGCTAACTGGTGAAAATGCAAAATATGGTTTTAGCGAATCTAGTGTCTTCTACCATTCAGACAAGGTCGCTAATATGTACATTTATCAGGGGCAAAAATATGCCAATCAGACCCATATTACAGTTAATGCCAACGATGTCTTGGTAGAGTACGACGTTGTTCCAGGAGCCCACCCACATGGAATGGACCAGAAAACTTTTACCAAGGAAGAACTAAATAAAACCATTGCTCAGCATAAGCAAGAAATCGATGACTACATCAGCGAGCAAGGCAGCAACCAAGACGAAGACTACTAATCACTTACTTAATCCAAACCTGATTTTTCCTCAATTTTTTCAAAAGAGCTCGGCTAGAGCTCTTTTTTCTTTTCCTATTAATGCTAAAATTAGAAGCGAATGATTGAAGATAATGGAGCAATACAATGTTAGATAAGACAAAACAAATTTGGTTTATTGGTATCAAGGGTACCGGGATGGCATCCCTGGCCCTGATCTTGCACGACTTAGGCTACAACGTTGCCGGCAGTGACATCGACAAGTACACTTTTACCCAGGACCCCCTGAAGGCTGCTGGGATTGAAGTTGCTTCTTTTTCAAAGGACAACATCAAAGGCGAAGGGCAAGTCATCGTTAAGGGTAACGCCTTTAAGAGCGACAACATTGAAGTGGCTGCTTGCGAAGAAAAGGGCGTTGCTTGGCAAAGCTACCCAGACACGGTTGAAGAAATTGTCCAACAATACACCAGCATCGGCGTTGCTGGCTCACACGGCAAGACCTCAACTACTGGCCTCTTGGCAACGGTTTTGAGTGAAGCCGCACCAACCTCTTTCTTGATTGGTGACGGGATGGGTAAAGGCGTTAAAAATTCTCGCTTCTTCGTCTACGAAGCTGACGAATACCGCCGCCACTTTTTGGCATATCACCCAGACTACCAAATCATGACCAATGTCGACTTTGACCACCCAGACTACTTCAAAGACCGCGACGACTACGCCAGCGCCTTCCAAACTGCTGCTGACCAAACCAAGAAGGCACTGTTCGTTTGGGGCGATGACGAGCGCTTGAAGCAGATCACGCCAAAGACCGCCAAGAAGTACACTTATGGCTTGAAGGAAACTGATGACTTCCAAGCCTTTGACGTCAAGAAGACCACTCAAGGCGCAACCTTCCATGTGAAGGCTGACGGCAAGGACTTGGGCGAGTTTGAGATTCACCTGTTCGGCGACCACAATATCATGAACGCCACGGCCGTAATCGCCGTTGCCTACACTGAAGGCGTTGACCTTGACTTGGTCAAGGACGGTCTGGTCAAGTACCATGGTGCCAAGCGGCGCTTCAGTGAAAAGGACTTTGGCGACACGGTCGTGATCGATGACTACGCCCACCACCCAACTGAATTGCGCGCGACCATCCAGGCAGCCCGGCAGAAGTACCCGGACCGCAAGCTGGTAACGGTTTTCCAGCCGCACACCTATTCCAGAACCAAGGAATTTGAAGAAGACTACGTTGACATCCTTAAGGGCGTCGACAAGGCCTACCTGACTCCAATCTACGGGTCAGCCCGTGAAAAGTCAGGGGACATCAAGAGCGAAGACATTACCAGTCAAATCCCAGGCGCGGAAGTCATCGACTTCGACAACCTGAAAGACCTCTTGAACTACAAGGGCGACTGCATCGTCTTCATGGGCGCTGGTGACATTCCTAAGTACGAAGTAGCTTTTGAAGACATGCTGCAAAAGTAGCAGAAAATGCTGACCGCGGTCAGCAATATCATAAGTTAAGGCGGAGACGCCTTGAAACGTTCATCGTTGGATGAGCGTTTTTTAGTATATTTTTGGGGAAGTGCCCAACTAAGGCCAAAATTGCATTCGCGAGCCAGCCGGCAGGTCAGCGGGCTTTTTTGATTCCATATTTTTTCCGGAAAGCGCCAGGCGTGATTCCTTTCAGCTGGCTAAAGGCCTTTGAAAAATTAGCCACGTCCTGGTAGCCTAATTCGCTGCTGATCTCTTCCAGGCGCTTGTTAGTCAGGCGCAATTCGTTTTCCGCGATATTCATCCTGATCCGGATGCGCAAGTGGACGAAGTCGTGGCCAAAAAGCTTGCGGCAAAGGCGGGAAAAATAGTTGGGCTGGTAGCCAAAGTATGCCGCGGCCTCGCGCAGGCTGGCTTGGCCATAGAAAAAACATAATAAATAACGATTGGCATTTTATAATTCCTATAGATGTAGCTGTTAAGACGGGAGAAAAAGGCTATAATTAAGTACGGTAGTGTATAAATATGTCAAGGGAAGGCAATAAATTCAGTTTTATCGTAACAGATGCTTTTTTCGGAGACTTTATGAAGAAGAGACTGATTGTGAGACGCTTGCTGGCAGGCATTGCTCTGCTGGTCTTGTCCGCGTGCTGCCTGGCGATGGCTTATTGGCTGTTCAGGCGGGCCGGCGCGGCAGATTCTTCGGCCACGGCCTTGAAGACAGCGACGGCTGCTGGCAACCTTGGCCTGACATATGCTGCTTTTGACTTTATGACTGGACTGGTCTACGTCGCGACCAGGCGGGAATTCCCCCGCCGCGGCGCCGCGCTCGCCGTCCTGCTGGCTAGCGCCTGCCTCTTGGCGTTTACCAGCAAGCAGGCAGTCGGGCAATTCGCCAGCTGCCGGACCTTTTATGCCGTGTCCGCCATGGCTTTCGTGGCCTTGGGGATGCCTGGGATCAAGGGCTTCAAGGACATGCCATTCTGGTCAAAAGAACTGGAGCAGGCAAATAAGCGAAAGAAACAGGCTTAAGGCCTGTTTTTTAGCATTTAAGGAAAACAAGCTCCAGAATTTAAAGAAAGAGCTGAAAACTGTTAAAATCTTAGTTAGTAAGATTTTGACAGTTTTTATTTTGAAGGATGTTACAGCCGCAATGACAGATAAGAAGAAAAAATTACTTTTGATTGATGGCAATTCGGTCGCTTTCCGGGCCTTTTTTGCCATGTACCAGCAACTGGACAAGTTCAAAAACCCTGAAGGCTTGCATACCAATGCCATTTTTGCCTTTAAGAACATGCTGGACGTCGTCCTCAAGCAGGAAGAACCCAGCCACATTCTGGTGGCCTTTGACGCCGGCAAGGTGACTTTCAGAACCAAGATGTACGGTGAATACAAGGGCGGGCGCGACAAGACGCCGGCTGAACTGTCCGAGCAGCTGCCCTACATCAAGGAAATGCTGCAGGACATGGGGATTGCCACTTACGAGCTGCCTGACTATGAAGCCGATGACATCATCGGGACCATGGCCAAGCGGGGAGCTGACGACGGCTTTGACGTGGCCGTGGTTACCGGGGACCGGGACTTGACCCAGCTGGCCAGCGAGCACGTGACGGTCTACGTTACCAAGTCTGGGGTGACCAAATTGGAGGCCTATACCCCGGAGCACATGCAGGAAGTCAACGGGGTGACGCCGACGGAATTCATCGATATGAAGGCCCTGATGGGGGATGCTTCCGACAACTACCCAGGCGTAACCAAGGTCGGGCCCAAGACGGCTTCGCGCCTGATCCAGAAGTATCACACGGTCGAGAACCTGTATGAGCACGTGGATGAAATGAAGAAGTCCAAACTCAAGGAGAATTTGCTCAACGACAAGGACAAGGCCCTTTTAGGCAAAAAGTTGGCCGCCATCAAGTGCGATTCGCCAGTCAGCCTGACCATGGAGCAAGTGGCCTACCAGGGCGCCAGCGTTGACGATCTGCGGCGCTTCTATGAAAAGATGAACTTCCGCCGCTTTTTGAGCGATATGGCTGAAAATGGCGATTTCGCGGGCAAAGAGGCTGAGGACAAGCAGCTGGACTTTGTCAAGCTGGAAAAAGCAGCGGTTGCCAGTTTGCCAGAAGCTAAGGAAATCGACTTCTACCTGGAAATTTTTGGCGAAAATTATCACCTGGCGCCTTTTGCCGGCTTTGCCCTGAAGATCGGCCAGCAGATCTGGGTTTCCCGGGACGTTGACCTGCTCAAGGAAAAGCGGCTGCGCGGCTTTTTGGAAAACAAGACCATCGTCAAGAACGTCTTTGACTTGAAACGGACCACTTACGGCTTGCACCGCCTGGGCATTGAAGCCCAGGGGATCGGCTACGACATGCTGCTGGCCTCATACTTGGTCGACAATGAGAACAACTCCAACGATCTGGGCGAGGTGGCCCACCAGTACGGGGACTATGACGTCAAGAGCGACTTGGACGTTTACGGCAAAGGCAAGGCCGCCGCCATTCCTGATGACGACGCGGTCTTCTTCAACCACCTGGCCGGCAAGGTGGCAGCGATTGACCAGCTCAAGGCCAGCCTGCTCAAGCAGCTCAAGGACCATGAGCAAGACGACCTGTTTGACGCGATTGAAATCCCGACTGCCCGGGTTTTGGCCAAGATGGAATTGAACGGGATCAAGGTCGAGGCCAAGACCCTGCAAGCTTTGCAAAAAGAATACGGGGACCGGCTGAAGGAGCTGGAAAGCAAGATCTACCAAGAAGCTGGGGAAGAGTTCAACTTGAACTCGCCTAAGCAGTTGGGCGTGATCCTGTTTGAAAAGCTGGGCCTGCCGGTCATCAAGAAGACCAAGACCGGCTACTCGACTTCAGTGGAGGTCTTGAACCAGCTGAAGGATAAAAGTCCGGTGGTCAGCGACATCCTGGCCTACCGGCAGATCGCCAAGATCCAGTCGACCTACGTCAATGGCCTGCTGGACGTGATTGATCCCGCGGACGGGAAGATCCACACCCGCTACCTGCAAACCTTGACGGCGACTGGTCGCTTGTCTTCAGTTGACCCCAACCTGCAGAACATTCCAACCAGAACCGAAGAGGGCAAGCAGATCCGCAAGGCTTTCGTGCCGTCAACGCCAGATGGCTACATCTTCTCCTGCGACTATTCACAAGTTGAGCTCCGGGTCTTGGCCCACGTCTCCGGGGATGCCAACATGCAGGAAGCCTTCAAGACCGGCTACGACATCCACGCCCACACGGCCATGAAGATCTTCCATCTAAGCAAGATCGATGAGGTGACGCCGCTTGAAAGACGGCGGGCCAAGGCGGTCAACTTCGGGATCGTCTACGGGATTTCCGACTACGGCCTGTCCAAGAACCTGGGCATCAGCCGCAAGCAGGCCAAAAGCTTCATCGAAAGCTACTTTGACCAGTACCCAGGCATCCAGGCCTACATGGACCAGGCCGTCAAGGAAGCCCGGGAAAAGGGCTACGCTGAGACGATCATGCACCGGCGCCGCTACCTGCCTGACATCCACGCCAAGAACTTCAATGTTCGCTCCTTCGCAGAAAGAACGGCCATCAACTCTCCAATCCAAGGGTCAGCCGCGGATATTATGAAGATCGCCATGATCAACATGCAAAAGAAGCTGGATGAACTGGGCCTGAAGACCAAGATGGTGGTTCAGGTGCACGACGAATTGATTTTTGACGTGCCAAAAGAAGAGCTGGAAACGATCAAGCAGATCGTCCCGGAAGTCATGCAGAAGGCCGTCTCCCTTGACGTGCCGCTCTTGGCGGATTCCGGCTGGGGCCACAACTGGTACGATGCCAAGTAGATTGGGGTGAGCAAGATGCCAGAAATGCCTGAAGTTGAGACAGTCAGACGGACCTTGACGCCGCTGGTGGCCGGCAAGACCATCAAAAAGGTGGAGGTGTGGTATGACAAGATCATTGCCGGGGATGCCCGGGCCTTTGCCCAGAAGCTGGCCGGCAAGCAGATTCTGCGCGTGGACCGCTATGGCAAGTTCCTGCTCTTTCGCTTGTCGGACAACCTGACGCTGGTTTCCCACCTGCGCATGGAGGGTAAGTACCGCTTGCTTGCTCCCCAAGCCGCGGTTGGCAAGCATGACCACGTCCAGTTTGTCTTTACCGACGGCACTGCCTTAAGGTACAGCGACGTGCGCAAGTTTGGCCGCATGCAGCTGGTTGAGACGGGGACTGAGCGCGAGCAGACCGGGATCGGCAAGCTGGGAGTCGAGCCCAACAGCCCGGAGTTTACGCGGGACTTTTTGTGCCGGGCCTTAGCCAAGAAGAGCAAGAAGATCAAGAACCTGCTCTTAGACCAGAGCGTCGTCTGCGGTCTGGGCAACATCTACTGCGACGAGGTCCTCTGGCAAAGCCGGATTCACCCCTTGAGCCAGGCAAGCGCGATTCCGCCTGAAAAAGTGGCTGCCCTGCATGACAATATCAACCAGACGATCGCCTTGGCCACGAAATTGCGGGGGACGACGGTTCATACCTTCCTTGACGCGGACGGGCAAAGCGGCCAGTTCCAGAAGAAGCTGCAGGTCTATGGCCACGCGGGCGAGCCCTGCCAGCGCTGCGGAACCGTGCTTGAAAAGATCAAGGTCAGCGGGCGGGGGACGACCTTTTGCCCGCAATGCCAAGTATTGTATGGGGAGAAGCACAAACAGGATAAGGCAGAGCAAAAATGACTTTTTATTTAGGATTGACCGGCGGCATCGCGACGGGCAAGTCGACGGCAGCCAGCTACTTTAGAGAACGGGGCCTGCGGGTGATTGATGCCGACCAGATCGCCCATGCCCAGCAAGCCCCCGGCCAGGTGACCTGGCGCGAGATCAAGGAGAATTTTGGGGCAGAATTTATTAACGAAGACCAGACGGTCAACCGCCAGAAGCTGGGCGCCTACGTCTTTGCCCATCCAGATGAACTGGCTCGGCTGTCCAAAATCAGCCACGGGGCGGTTTTGGCGGAAATCAAGCAGGAGATGCAGGCAGCCAAGAGAGCTGGTGAGGGAGTCTGCGTGATTGATGTGCCGCTATTGTTTGAAGCGGGCTGGCAGGACCTGTTTGACGCGACTTTGCTGATCGCTGCTCCATATGACCTGGAACTTGAGCGGTTGATGAAGAGAAACCAGCTCAGCCGCGAGCAGGCCAAGGCGCGGATCAAATCCCAGCTGCCGCTGGGTGAAAAACGCCGTCTGGCTAGCTATGTCATTGAAAATACTGGTACAATAGAAGAACTAAGAACGAATTTACAACAACTTCTTGAAGAAATTTCTTGAAAGGAGCAAGCACTATGCTTTGTCCAAATTGTCATAAGAACTCATCCCGCGTTATTGACTCGCGGCCAACCGATGAAGGGCGGACCATCCGCCGGCGCCGGGAATGCGAAAGCTGCGGCTACCGCTTTACGACTTTTGAGCGGGTTGAGCAGTCGCCTTTGCTGGTGATCAAGAATGACGGCACCCGTGAAGCCTTCAGCCGGGAAAAGATTCTCCGCGGCGTGGCGGCCGCCTGCCAGAAGCGCCCGGTGACCAGCGACCAGCTGGATAAGTTGGTGGACAACGTGGAAAACCAGATCCGGGCTAAAGGCGTCAATGAAATCTCCTCAAAAGAAATTGGCGAATTGGTGATGGACCAGCTGGCGGATATCGACGACGTGGCCTACATCCGTTTTGCCAGCATCTACCGTCAGTTTACCGACATGTCCAGTTTCATGAAGACCATGGAGGACATGATGGACCGGCACAGCAAGAAGTGAGTCTAAATGTTTGAAAGTTCCAATCCTAAGCAGCGCTACCTGGTGATCAACCGCGTCGCTTTGACTTCAAAGCAGGAGCGGGTCCTGATCAAGCTCTACCAGCCCCTGGTAGCGTCTTTGGGCGTGGCCGTCTACCAGACCCTGATTGAGGAATACGACCCCTTCCAGATGCTGGCTGATGCCCCGGCCCTGTACTTTTTGCAAGAGCAGCTGGACTGCAGTCTGGGCGACTTGTTCAAGGCCCTGCACAAATTGGAGGCCGTGGGGCTGCTTACGACCTACCTGAGCGAGAACGTGCGCTTGGGTCAGCTGCTGGCTTTCAAGCTTAAGGAAGTGCCAGAGGCCAGCGAGTTCTTCAACACCTCGCTTTTGGCCAGCCTCTTGAAGGAAAAAGTCGGCAGCTACCGTTTCAGCCGCCTGAGCCAGGACTTTGCCAAGCAGGCCAAGCGCGAGGAGAAGCAGCTGCAGAACCTGCGGGACGTTTCCGCCTCTTTCTTTGAGGTCTTCCGCCTGCCAGACGAGGAGGCCATCACCCCGTCCGCGGAGGTTCAGCAGGCAGCCCAGGAGAATGAGGCTGCCGCGAGCGACGCGGCCCAAGTCAACGTCCGGCAGGTAGACTGGCAGTTCCTGAAGGACTGCTTCGCGGTCTACCATATTGACCCAAGCGAGATTGACCGGCAAAAGGACCAGATCCAGGCCGTCATGGCCACTTATGGCCTAAGCGAGCAGGAATTTGTCGATGAATCCCTGCCAAGCTTACATGGAACCAGCAAGCTGGACGTGGGCAAGATTGGCCGTTCTTTGACTTACAACTACAAGGCCAACCACCGCCGCCAGCAGGTTAAAAACAGCCTGGCCAAGAGCGAGGGCGGCCAGGTCAGCGTCGACCAGCGCGACCGGCAGCTGCTGCAGCTGGCTAAGTCAAAGGCCCCGGCCCAGTTCCTCAACTACATGAAGGACCGAAAAGGGGGCTTTACGACCAAGTCTGAGTACCAGGTTATCAATGATTTGAGTTGGAAGGTGGGCTTCAGCCCGGAAATGCTCAATATCTTGATCTATACCTGCCTGCACTACCAGCCGGTCTTGAGCCTGTCTTTGGCTGAGAGGATTGCCAATGACTGGATGCAGCACAAGCTGGCCACGCCGGAAGCGGCCTTGGCTTACATCCGCCAGCGCTCACAAAGCAAGCAGACCACGACGCGCTACTATGGCCCCCGCCAGGTCGAGAAGGGGACCGACTGGTCCAAGAAGCAGGCCGAGCAGGTCGACGTGACGCCAGAACAGCTGGCGGCCCTGCTTGACGATGAAGACGAGAAGAAGGCGGGCGGCAAGCCCGAAGACAAGTAAGAGACGAGTAGGTGAAGCAGATGGAATCAATTGGCGAAATGTTGAAGAAGGCGATGGCGGATTCGCTCAAGGACCAGGAGCGGCCGGCCGGCGCGGAATCAGCCCAGGAATTGGCTGACCGGGCCATCAAGGATCCGGACGTGCAGAAATTTTTGAAAGAGCATGCCAGCAAATTGTCCAAGCAGGCCGTCCAGGACAGCATGACCAATATCTGTGAGTTCTACCTGCAAAAGACCAGCCCGGTCAAGGCGATTGCCGACTATCAAGCTGAGCTCTTCATGAATGGCCCCTTGATCGGGGTCCGCTATTTGCCGACTGCCGCCAAGCGGCAAAGGGATGAGGAGCGGGCGGCTGAAAGCCGGATCGAATTGATTGACATGCCAAAGAAGCTGCGCCGGATTACCCTGACCGATTTGGACAAGGGCGACCCGGGCCGCAACGCTGCCTTATTGGCGGTTGGCAAGTTCCTGGATGAATACGAAAAGCACCATACGGCCAAAGGCTTGTATCTGACCGGCGATTTTGGGGTCGGCAAGACTTACATCATGGCTGGTCTGGCCAACCGGGTAGCCAAAAATGGGGGCAAGGTGATCTTTTTGCACCTGCCGACCTTCATCTCAGGCTTGTCCAGCCACTTTAGCGACAATAGCCTGCAAAAGGAGATCCAAAGGGTGGCTTCCTGCGATGTCTTGATCTTGGACGACATTGGGGCTGAAACCTTGAGTCAGTGGTCCCGCGACGACGTCTTGGGCGTCATCCTGCAGGCCAGAATGGATAATGACCTGGCGACCTGCTTCACGTCCAACATGGAAATGGACGACTTGGAGGACCATTTTGCCAGCACCAAGAACGCGGTGGATCCAGTCAAGGCAGCCCGCTTGATGCAGCGGGTCCGCTACCTGGCCAAGGAGATCATCGTAACTGGCCGCAACCGCCGCTTAAATTAAATTCAAAAAAGTCCTTGCCTTATTCAAAGAGCGGGGTATAATCAGAAAGTAAATAGAAGACATGATTTCGGCCGCTTCAGAGAGGCGGAGCCAAGTTCTGGAAGCTCCCCATTAGGCCGCAACCCCACCTTCTATGCCCAAAGATGAATGATATGGCCGGATCCCGTTATCGATCCGTGAATGAGTGACCGGATAGGGCAGCGCCCTATGCCAGGTCTGAATTTTGGGTGGAACCACGATATTAATTTCGTCCCGAGCACGTCTGTTTGGCGTGCCCGGGACTTTTTTGTTTCTGGAGGATTTTTTAGTTATGAGTTTTGCTTTGACTTTGCCAGATGGCTCAAAGAAAGAATTCGAAGCAGCCGTTTCAGTTGCTGACCTTGCTGCAAGCATTTCAACCTCACTGGGCAAGAGTGCCGTTGCGGCTAAGGTTGACGGCGCCGTTAAGCCGCTTGACTTTGAATTGAGCGAAGACCACGAAGTAGCCATCCTGACTGACAAGGATGAAGAAGGCTTGGCAGTGCTGCGCGCAACTGCTGCTTTCGTATTGGAAGCTCTGGTTAAGAGCAAGTACCCGGAAATCAAGCTGGGCCAAGCTGAAGTCTCAAAGGACGGCTTCTTCATCGAAACCGACAAGGACGACCAAATCAAGGTTACCGAATTGCCAGAGCTGGAAAAGGCTTTGCAAAAGGAAATCAAGAACGGCTTGCCAATTGAGCACGTACAAGCAGCCAAGAGCGAACTGGCAGAAGAATTCAAGGATGACCCATACAAGTCAGAATTGCTGCAAAGCGCCGGTGACGTCGTTGACGCCTACAAGCTGGGTGACTTCGTTGACTTTGGCTTTGACGCCTTGCTGCCTAACACTGGCAAGATCAAGAAGTTCAAGCTGCTTTCAGTAGCTGGTGCCTACTGGAAGGGCAAGAGCTCAAACCCAATGCTGCAAAGAATCTTCGGGACGGCCTTCTTCAAGCAGGCTGACCTTGACGCGGACATGAAGCGCCGCGCTGAAATCAAGGAACGCGACCACCGGACCATCGGCCGTGACCTGGACCTCTTCTTCGTTGACCCTAAGGTTGGCGCGGGCCTTCCATACTGGATGCCAAAGGGTGCCACTATCCGCCGGATCATCGAACGCTACATCGTTGACAAGGAAGTGGCCGCTGGCTACGAACACGTCTACACTCCAGTTTTGATGAACCTGGACGCCTACAAGACTTCTGGCCACTGGGCTCACTACCGTGAAGACATGTTCCCGCCAATGGACATGGGTGAAGGCGAATGGCTTGAATTGCGGCCAATGAACTGCCCAAGCCACATTCAAATCTACAAGCACCACATCCGCTCATACCGTGAGCTGCCAATCCGGATCGCTGAATTGGGGATGATGCACCGCTACGAAAAGTCAGGTGCCTTGTCAGGTCTGCAACGCGTTCGTGAAATGACTTTGAACGATGGCCACACTTTCGTAGCCCTGGACCAAGTCAAGGATGAATTTGCTAGAACCCTGCAGATCATCATGGATGTATACCACGACTTCAACATCAACGACTACTACTTCCGTCTGTCATACCGTGACCCAAAGAACACTGACAAGTACTTTGCCAACGATGAAATGTGGGA
Source organism: Lactobacillus sp. 23-2 (assembly GCF_044902225.1). Classification (NCBI taxonomy): domain Bacteria; kingdom Bacillati; phylum Bacillota; class Bacilli; order Lactobacillales; family Lactobacillaceae; genus Lactobacillus; species Lactobacillus sp. 23-2. Next base: position 15,163 of record NZ_JAOQBX010000039.1, read on the forward strand.
AAGAAGCCAAAGCATGCTGAAGGCCGCGATGGACGACATGGGTCTGGACTACGTTGAAGCAGAAGGCGAAGCTGCCTTCTACGGTCCAAAGCTGGACATCCAAACCAAGACTGCCTTGGGCAACGACGAAACCATGTCCACCATCCAACTGGACTTCATGCTGCCAGAACGCTTCAAGCTGACTTACGTCGGTGCTGATGGCGAAGAACACCGTCCAGTTATGATCCACCGCGGGATCGTCGGCACTATGGAACGCTTCATCGCTTACCTGACTGAAATCTACAAGGGTGCCTTCCCAACTTGGCTGGCTCCAATTCAAGCTGAAATCATCCCAGTCAACCTGGACGCTCACTCAGACTACGCAAAGAAGGTTCGTGACGAATTGCGTGCCAAGGGCTTCAGAGCTGAAATCGACTTCAGAAACGAAAAGCTGGGCTACAAGATCCGTGAATCCCAAACCCAAAAGGTACCTTACACTCTGGTCCTTGGGGATGATGAAATGAACGCCGGCACGGTTAACGTCCGTCCTTACGGGACTGAAGAACAAAACACCGAGAGCCTGGACGAATTCATCGCTAAGCTGACCGACGACGTAAAGCACTACTCACGCGAAGACTAACTGCCAGTCCATTAAGATTGGTCCCTTTCTGACATAACAAAACATCCTGTCTCAACTCTGAGGCAGGATGTTTTTGTGTCTTGTATCATAAGCGGTCATTTTTATGGCTCTATAATATTTCTTACTGATGGGTGTCAAGTCACACACCTGTCGGTAAGAT
>NZ_JAOQBX010000003.1:0-137594 GCF_044902225.1 Lactobacillus sp. 23-2
CGGTCTGTAAAACCGCTCTCTCTGAGTTCGGTGGTTCGAATCCACTTTCCTCCATAATAGGGATATAGTATAAAGGTAGTACATCGGTCTCCAAAACCGCTAGTGTGGGTTCAATTCCTACTATCCCTGTTAAACTGAATATGGCGGAATTGGTGAAGTGGTTAACACACTGGTTTGTGGATCCAGCATACGTGGGTTCGATTCCCACATTCCGCCCTAGTGCATCAGCACAACAAAAGAATATTCGTGGCGGTGTAGCCAAGTGGTAAGGCAGAGGTCTGCAAAACCTTAATCGTCGGTTCGACTCCGATCCCCGCCTTGAGCTTGGTAAGCCAAGCGAGCTGAAAAGTAAATATGGCGGTGTGGCGGAATTGGCAGACGCGTCAGACTCAAAATCTGGTGTCCATTACGGACGTATCGGTTCGACCCCGATCACCGCTATAATTTAGAGCGACTCTGAGGAGCCGCTCTTTTTTTGCGTTCATTTGCAGAAAAGTAATGAAAAAAGCCTCTTTTTATCCTCTTTTTGTCCAAAAGGCTTGCATAAAAGTGAAAGCGTGCTAGTATAGTAAGCATATTAGGAAGAACGATTTAATTAGAAAGGAGCAAGAGCATGACTCAAGCTAGAGTAAATACTTGCAGGCTTGGCGGTGTCGTTGGTAAGGCGAGCCGATATTTGTCATGCTTTTGCTCTTAAGCAAAATTCTTGAATAATCTGTAAGCAGCACGGCTGTAAGATTTTTCTGTTCGCGCCAATGGCATCGTTAACTGGAAACTGTTAATTGTTTATGCGAGGTATTGGAATTGAACAAGGGAAAATCTTTATTGGCTGGTGCTGCTGTTTTGTTTTCTGGGGCACTTTTGACGGCTTGCGGGCAAAGCAAGGGGGCAAGTGAGAAGCAGGTATTGAACTGGATGACATCGGCAGAAATCATCACTATGGATCCGTCGAAGGCGACGGACGCGACTTCTTTCACCCAGATGGAAAACACCATGGAAGGCCTGTATCAATTAGACAAGGACAACCAGGCCAAGGAATCCCTGGCGACTAAGGCTGCCCAAAGCAAGGACGGTCTGACCTGGACTTTTGATTTACGGAAAGACGGCAAGTGGTCCAACGGGCAGGCAGTTACTGCTAAAGACTTCGTCTACTCCTGGCAGCGGACGGTTAATCCCAAGACCGCGTCTCAATACAGCTATATCTTCTCCGGCATTAAGAACGCGGACGCGATCGTGGCAGGCAAAAAAGCCCCGGCCAGCCTGGGCGTCAAAGCTCTTGGTAAGTACAAGCTGCAGGTTAAATTAGACCACAAGCTGCCTTATTTCAAGCTCTTGCTGGCCTTCCCGGTCTTTTTCCCGGAAAATCAAACTGTAGTTGAAAAATATGGCAGCAAGTACGGTACTTCTTCTAAGACCACGGTCTTTAACGGCCCCTTTGTCCAAAAAGGCTGGACCGGAGCCAACCTGTCCTGGAAGATGGTCAAGAACAAGAACTACTGGAACAAATCAGCCGTCAAACTCTCCCAGATTAACTTCATGGTTGAAAAGTCACCGTCAACGGCCTACAACCTTTACCAGGACGGCAAGCTGGATACGGCAATTTTGAGCGCCCAGGCAGCCAAGAACCTGCAAAAGCAGGCCGGCTACGTGATCAGAAAGAACAACGGCACGACTTACATGCAGTTCAACACCAAGCTGGCTAAATTTAAGAGTACTAAGCTTCGTCAAGCAGTTTCCATGGCTTTGGACCGGAAGGCCCTGGCCAAGACTCTGGGCGGCGGCTTTACCGGCGCGACGACCTTTACCGCGGCTGATATGACCAAGGTGGACGGGCAGGACTTCACCCAGCTGGCCCAGGACAAGACGACCAAACAAATCACCAGCTACCACAAGAAATTGGCTCAGAAGACCTTTAAGGAGGCCCTCAAGGACTTGCAGCTGAAGAAATTATCCTTTACTTTGCTGACGGCTGATGACGACAGCTCAAAGGCGATTGGTGAATACATCCAGAGTGCCTTGGAAACAGCTTTTGGCAAGCAAGTCTCCGTCAAGGTGCAGAGCCTGCCGACCAAGTCCCAGTTTGCCAAGATGGACAGCAGCAATTTTGAAGCCTGCGTCAGCGGCTGGAATGCTGACTTCGCTGACCCGATTTCATTCTTAGACTGCATGACCTCAACTAACGGCTACAACTCCGGTAAGTGGTCAAACAAGCAGTATGACCAGCTGATCGCCAAATCTAAGACCGTTACTTCATCTAGCCAGCGGATGCAGCTTTTGGCCAAGGCAGAAAACATCTTGATGACCGACCAGGGGGTAACGCCGCTGGTTCAGTCCGGCAGTGCCTGGATGCTGAACGCAAAGGTCAAGGGCTTGATCTACAACGGCAGCTACTACTTCGAATATGCCTACTTACAGTAAAAGAACAAGTAGAACGATTGTCAAAAGGGTTCGCTTTTGCTAAACTGAAGGCAGATTTAAGAGCTTTTTGCAAAGAGGGGGGAGCAAAAAATGAAGGACTCAAATTCTTTTGTCTACAATGTCTGGCTGATCATTCTGCTGGTTGCTGCCTACATTTGGCCAATCTTCGGTCTGGTGCCGGCAATTTACCTTTTTATCAAGCGAAAAGATGAACAGTTAGAGAAGATGCAAGGCTGGATTACCCTGGCCCTGATCTGGCAGATCGTGCTCTGGCTCCTAATGATCATTGCCTTAATCTGCTTTGTAGCGATTGCTGGCTCGGCTGGCAAGTAAAAATTGACAAACTAAAACCGCTAGTCACGCGACTAGCGGTTTTCTTCTGCCTATAAATATGGCGCCATTTTTTTGTAAAGGTCAGCTAAAGGAACAGGCGGGCTGAAGAGGAAGCCCTGGGCCAGGTTGCAGCCGGCTTCTTTGAGGAAGTCAAACTGTTCTTGAGTCTCAACCCCTTCACAGACGGTTCTGATCCCTAATTCCTTGGCCATCTGGCAGATATTGCGGACAATCGTCTTGGACCGGTCATCAAATCTTCTGAGGAAGACCATGTCAATCTTGATCACGTCGAAGTGATAGTCCTTCAAAACATTCAAGCTGGAATAGCCACTGCCAAAGTCGTCCATCCAAACCTGGTAGCCCAGGTCATGGAAGTGCTGAACGGCTTCAACCATAGCCTGGCTGCTGTCATTAAGGGCACTTTCGGTAATTTCGATGTGTACTTGATCGCGGCTGAGCCCGTAACGAGCAACTGTGTCTTCGATCTTTTGGTAAATATTGCAGGCTTCCAGGTCTGTTCTGGAAATGTTGAAGCTGATGGGGAAGATTTCTTTTCCCTTTTCCCGTAAAAACTCAGCGTCTTGCCCATAGCCCTCTAAAACGTGGCAGTCAACCTTGTAGACTTCCCGGTTGGCCTCCAGGGCAGGGATAAACTTGTCTGGAGACAGGAAGCCGTATTTGGGGTCAATCCAGCGCGACAGGGCCTCACATTCAGCCAGCTTCATGTTTTGGATGTCGATCAAGGGCTGGTAGTAGATCTTGAGCCAGTTGTCGCGGCAGGCCTGGTCGATCTCGCTCAGAACATGGACCCGGATTTCATCCGCCTTGGCCAGCTGGTCATCATAGTAGCCGATAGAGGCATTTTTCAGCTTGATTGAGTGAAGGGCGCTGGCTGCCTGGTCGAGTCCATGCAGCAGCTCAGTATTGCGCTGGCGGCGCAAAAGATGCCGGCTGGGCTTGAAGGGAGCTAAGCCAACCTTGAAGAGTAAAGTTTCGCCAGTGCTGCGGGCCGCAACTGCTTTAATGATCTTGGAAAAATTGTCTTCGTCTTGCTTTTCAATAATGCCGATGAAGTGGGCGCCATTGCGGGAAATTATTGACTTCGGAAACTGCTCTTGCAGCTGCTGGCAGATAAATTTTAAGAGATTGCTGCCGTCCTGGTAACCGTTAGTTAAGTTGTAGTCATGCAGGTTGACCAGGGAGCTGTAAAAAATGGTCAGCTCCTGTTTTTGGTCAAACTGCTTGAGGCTTTCCTCGTAATGCTCCATGAAATAGTGGAGGCTTTTGGCCCCAGTCAGCTGATCATCATCATATTTCTTCAAGTAGCTTTCATAGCGGGTAACGCTGAAGATGTTGAATTTCATGAAGACAACATACATGATGCAGGAAATAATCGCTAAAAAGCTGACCACGTAGGCGATTGGCGTTGGGACCGCCGAGTTGCTGCCATTAAGGAACATGCGGGGAAATTCCGCCTGGGCGACGACCAGGATTATGCAGAGGACAGTGGACCAGAAGAAGCGGCTGTCTTCCGTGATGACGGTCTGCTCCTGGCTGATGTAGCGGATTTCTTTTTTAAAAAGAAAGTAGAGACAGAGAGTTAAGATAATGGTGAAAAAGTCCCATTGCCAGTTTTGATTGGCCAAGAGGGATGAAATTTCAGCGGCGATGACAAATTGACAGTAAGTGAAGACAGCTATGGACAGTTTCTTGTTAATTAGCCGCTGATAAAGGAAAATGACTGGGATCAGGGTCAAGAGGATCAATCCAGTTGCCAGAAGAAAGTCGCTTAAGGCATTAAGGCTGAGCAGGGGGCTTAGCTTCTGGTAAAGGAAGACGGTCATGATCATGGATGTGTTTAAAGAGAGCAGGAAGGCTCCCAGGCTTTTGACAATCCGTTTGGGGATGCTTTCCTCTTTAAAGAATAACTGATCAGTAATTAATGCGATAAAAAATGCCTGCAGGAGAAAAGTGTGGTTGCGGGCATAAAAGGTTGTAAACCAGGCTAGCATGTGTCCATCCTAGGAATAATATCTTTAATTAATAAAACTGCTTACACATAGATTTTAGCATATATTTCTGGCCATAGCGGATGTTAAATCGGTATTTAAAATAAACTGAAAAAGTAAAGGGGAGCCTTGCGAAAACTTTGTAATTCTGTTAGGAAAGCGGCTTGGCTTAAACAAAATTTAGCATTTTACATTGATTTAACAATCATCACTGAATGCATTTAACTTGCCTCCATTAAGATTGAATCAGTAAGAATTCAAGGAGGAATTAACATGTCACGCAAAAAAAACAAAGTCGCCATCGTTGCGCTTGTTTTGCTGGCAATCGTCACCGGCTGCGTCATCGGCAGCTCCGAAGCCGATACCAAGGGAGTTTCCGGGACAGTTAACATCGCCGGGTCATCTGCCCTTCTGCCTTTAGCGCAGACCGCGGCCAAGACTTTCATGGACAAGAACCCGGACAGTGTCATCAACACTAACGGGGGTGGGTCAGGCCAAGGCCTGCAGCAGGTTTCTGACGGCACCATCGACATCGGGGACTCAGACTTGCTCGCGGAAGAAAAGCTGGACAAGAAGTCAGCCAGCAAGCTGGTTGACCACCAAGTGGCCATTACCGCCATCGCCCCGATCATTAACAAGGATGCCGGGGTCAAGAACCTGACCACTGAACAGTTGATCAAAGTTTTTACCGGCAAGGTGACCAACTGGAAGCAGGTTGGCGGCAATGACTGTCAGATCGTCCTGGTTTCCAGACCATCTTCATCAGGTACCCGGGCAACTTTTGAGCAATACGCTTTGAAGAAGCACGCTAGCCAGTCAAACCAGTCTCTGGAAACTGACGACTCAGGTACTTTGATCCAAATGATCCAAAGTGTTTCCGGCTCAATCGGCTACGTTTCCCTGTCCTACTTGACTGGTGACCCGCAAGTCGGCATCGTGTCAATCAACGGTGTTAAGCCAAGCCTGAAGAATGTCTACAATGGCAAGTATACGGTTTGGAGCTATGAGCACATGTACACTAAAGGCCAGCCAAAGGGTGCGGCCAAGGCATTCTTGCAGCAGATGCTCAGCGAGGAATATGGCAAGAAGATCGAAGCCATGGGTTACGGCGTAGCCTCCAAGCTGACGGCTGCCGCTAAAGCCACCCATACTAAGTAAGAAGGAGAAATAAGGCATTATGGACAAAGTAGTTCAAAAAGCAATTGCCAAAGACAAACGCTGGCGCGCGGTCTACGTCGCCTGCGGCCTCTTGATCGTTGCTTTGACCCTTTTGATGGGGGCCTTCCTGCTCTACCAAGGCAGCCAGACCTTCCTTAAGGCGCACCACAGCGTTTGGGAGTTCCTGTTTACCAGTGACTGGGCACCGCTTGACAAGACCGGCATGTTCGGGGGAAAAGTCGGGGCTGCCATTTACATCGTTGGTTCCCTGGAAACCTGCTTGCTGGGTTTGCTCATCTGCCTGCCGTTCGCGATCGGCTCAGCCGTTTTCATGACGGAAATTTCACCAAAAATCGGTGAAAAGTTCTTCCGGCCGGCAACCGAAATCTACGTCAGCATCCCATCCGTTGTTTACGGCTGGTTTGGCTTGACCAAGCTGGTTCCTTTAATCAGAAACGCCTTCCACCCAAAGATGGGCGGTTTCTCAGTCCTGGCCGCCTCAATTGTTCTGGCCATCATGATTTTCCCAACGATTACCACGGTTTCAGCTGACGCGATCAAGTCCGTGCCTAAGAGCTACCGGGAAGGGGCTTACGGTTTGGGCGCGACGCGCTGGCAAACGATCGGCAAGGTCGTTCTTCCAGCCGCTTCCGGCGGTATCTTGACCGGGGTGGTCTTGGGGCTGGCCCGGGCCATCGGTGAAGCTTTAGCCGTAGCCATGGTTATCGGTAAGACCCGGTCCTTCGCGACCAGTCTCTTGTCACCAACCAGCAACCTGACCAGTGCAATTGCCGCTGACATGGGTAACACGGCCCAGGGCGGGGAATACAACCTGGCTTTGTGGTCAATGGCCCTCTTGCTCTTCATCATCTCAATTGTTTTGATCGTCTTGATTCACAAACTTGGCAATGGAAAGAAGGAAAAATAAATATGAGCCGTGCTAAAAGAAAAGACCGGCTGATGACGGGAATCTTCTACGCCATCGGCTGGATTATGCTGGCCTTCCTGCTCTACTTAACGCTGACCATCATCTTTGACGGCTTGAAAGGCTTCCAGTGGGACTTCTTGGGAGCAGCCGGCAACGGGATTTTCAACCAGTTTTTCAACACTATTTACTTAGTTTTCCTCTCACTGCTGGTCTCAGTGCCAATCGGCATCGGGGCCGGGGTTTACCTGGCCGAATACGCCAAGGAAGGCAAGTTCCTAACGATCTTTGAAATCAGTATCGAATCATTATCATCCCTGCCATCTATCGTTATCGGCTTGTTTGGCTACTTGGCCTTCATCATGTGGACCGGGATGTCCTGGAATATCCTGGCCGGTGCCTTGACGATTTCAATTCTTTCTATTCCTCTGATCACTACTGAAACCAACAACGCCATCCGGGCCTTGCCGGTGGAATACAAGGAAGGTTCCCTGGGCCTGGGCGCGACTAAGTCAGAAACCATCAGAAAAGTGCTGATTCCAGCAGCCATGCCGCAGATCCTGACTGGGGTCATCATGGCCGCCGGGCGTGGCTTTGGTGAAGCCGCTGCTCTGCTGTACACTTCTGGGCAGTCAACTTACGTCAACTGGCAAAACTTCTGGAAGGTTACCTCACCAACTTCACCGCTGAACCCATTCAGAGCTGGTGAAACTCTCTCACTGCACATCTGGGTAATGAGAACCGAAGGGGCCTTGAACAAAGATGCCACGCAAATTGCCAACTTTACTTCAGCAGTCCTGGTTCTGCTCGCCCTGCTCTTTACTTTGGCAACTCGCCACATCTCAGACAAAATGCGCAAGCGCAATAATGGAGGAAACTAAAAAATGGCTGAACAAGAAAAAGACAAGTTTACGATTGAAAAGCTCAATCTTTACTACGGTGACTTTCATGCTTTGCATGACGTCAACATGCACATCAAGAAGAATAAGATTACGGCTTTCATCGGACCTTCAGGGTGTGGTAAGTCAACCTTGCTTCGCTGCTTGAACAGAATGAACGACCTGGTCGAAGGCTGCCGCATTGAAGGCGGGGTCAAGCTTGACGGTGAAGACATCTACAAGGGCAGCATGGACGTGACTGTATTGCGGCAAAGAGTCGGCATGGTCTTCCAGCGGCCAAACCCATTCCCAATGAGCGTCTACGACAATGTCGCTTATGGACCGCGGATTCATGGGATTACCGACAAGAAGGAACTGGATGAAATCGTTGAAACTTCCTTAAAGCAAGCAGCTATTTGGGATGACTTGAAGGACCGGCTGAAGAAGTCAGCCTTGGGTCTGTCAGGCGGTCAGCAGCAAAGACTCTGCATCGCCCGGGCTTTGGCCGTGAAGCCAGAAGTCTTGCTGATGGACGAACCAACCTCAGCCTTAGACCCAATTTCTACCTCTAAGATTGAAGAACTGGCCATGCAGTTGAAGGAAAAGTACACGATTGTCATCGTTACCCACAACATGCAGCAAGCCGTACGTATTTCCGACCAAACCGGCTTCTTCCTTTTAGGGGATCTGGTTGAATTTGGCGACACTGACCAAATCTTCTCTATGCCTAAGGATGAACGCACTGAAAAGTACATTACGGGGAGGTTCGGATAATGAGAACTAGATTTGATGACGAGTTGGATGAATTGCACAAGGCGATGGTCGAAATTGGCCAATTGTGCAAGGACACCATCACGGAAACGACGGATACTTTGTTTACTGGGGATGCCCATGAAGCTAAGGATTCCATTAACTTGTACCACCGGATTCACAAAAATGAGCGGGAGATTGAGGACAGCTGCCTGCGCCTGTTGATGCAGCAGCAGCCAGTCGCGACCGACCTGCGGGTGATTTCCGCTTCATTGAAGGCTGTCTATGACTTGGAAAGAATTGGGGAAATCGCGGCTGACATCTCGGAAATGGTTATTAATGACCACATGTCAGTTGCCAATGACATGATCAACCTCAAGGAAATGTCGCAGATCGCGGCAGAGATGGTCAATGACTCCATTACGTCTTTGGTAAAGACCGACAAGGACTTGGCGGACACGGTCATTCGCCGCGATGACCAGGTTGACGGTCTGTTTGACCAAGCCAAGGAAACGCTGATCAAGAGCTTCAAAGAAGATGGCAATCCAGAATACTTGCTGAATCTCTTGATGGTTGCCAAATACTTTGAAAAGATTGGCGACCACGCGGTCAACATTGCCCGCTGGGCCAAGTTCGTGGAGACTGGCAAGTCTGGCAGATAGATTAGGTCTGAGCCGCCAAATTTAACCTAGATTTTACAAACCTCTTAATTATCCGTCATAGTCAAAGGATAGGGACTAAACTATAATTAAACGTGACAGATAGATTAAGGGGTTTTTATTTATGTTAGAAATTTGGTGTGTCGAAGACGATGAGAGCATCCGTGAAATTGAAATGTATACTCTCCAGACGATGAATTTTAAGACACGGGGCTTTGAGGATGGGGAATCCTTCTTCAAGGCATTGAAAGAAAAGAAGCCGGACTTGGTAATCTTGGACTTGATGCTGCCCGATGAAGACGGCAGCGACATTTTGCGCCGGATCCGCGGCAATTCCGCGACTAAGGAACTGCCAGTGATTATCGCCAGCGCGAAAACGGCGGAATATGACAAGGTCAAGAACCTGGATTCCGGTGCCGACGACTATCTGACCAAGCCTTTCGGGATGATGGAAATGGTCTCACGGGTCAAGGCGGTTCTGAGAAGAACCCAGCGCCGCGAGGAAAAGGACAGAATCGAGAGAGATGGGATCAAGATCCTGCTCAAGCGCCATGAAGTTTTTGTTGATGGCGAGGAAATTGAGCTGACCTTGAAGGAATACGGCTTGCTAAAGCTCTTGATCACCCATCCAGAGACTGTCTTTTCCCGGGAGGAGATCATGGATCAGATCTGGGAAACTGGTTTTTACGGTGAAACCCGCACGGTCGACGTTCACGTAAGAACCTTGAGACAGAAATTGGGTGAGGCTGGCAAGCATATCGAGACGGTGCGGGGTGTCGGTTATCGCTACCATGAAGGGAATTAATGTTTAAAAGAATTTTTCGGGCAATCTTCGCATCAACGACTCTGGTTCTGCTGGTGTCCGTTGCCTTAAGCGTATTATCCTTGAGCATTGATTTTGACAATACTGAGGTTGGCACCTTGACTTCACAGGCTGACCTGGCCGCGGCTGGGGTCAGTGCCGGCGGAGTCAAGTACTTGAAGGAATTGAAGGGAGAAAACTACCGGGTCACGTGGATTGCCAAGGATGGGAAAGTCCTCTTTGATAATGAAGAGAACCCCAAGAAGATGGGCAATCACTCCCATCGCAAGGAAGTGGCGGAGGCCATGAAGAAGGGGAAGGGCGAGAGCGAGCGCTTCAGCACCACGCTGTCGACCGTGACCCATTATTATGCCGAGCGCCTTAAGGATGGCAGCGTCATCCGCGTGGCAATGACGCGGAATACGATGCTGCTGGCCTTGCTGCACCTGATTTCTCCACTCTTGATCATCTTGCTTGGGGCCACGGGCATCTCCTGGCTCTTGGGCAAGAAGATCTCTAAGACGATCGTGGAGCCATTGAACAGCCTGGATCTGGACCACCCGCTGGAAAGCTCCAATTACGAGGAAATCAAGCCTTTGCTCACGCGCCTTGACAGTCAGAACAAGCAGATCTCCGACCAGATGGAGCAGCTCCACCACCGTGAGAAGGAGTTCAAGACGGTCACTGATGCCATGCAGGAAGGGCTGATCCTGATTGACTTGGATGACAAGATTCTGCTGTCAAATCCTGCCGTAATGACCTTGCTGGACTTGGATGACAACTCCAAGCTGCCTGAAGACGTGAAAAAGATCGTCAACAAGAACAACCGGACTGAGCATGCTGAAGGGATTATTAAGCGTCATGGCCGCAGCATCCAGGTCAGCGCCAGTCCAATTACCAGCCGGAAAGTCCTTAAGGGGACTTCAATCCTGGTCGTGGACGTGACTGAAGAATACCATGAAGCTCAGATCCGCCGTGAATTTACGGCGAACGTCTCCCACGAGCTGAAGACGCCGCTGCAGTCAATCATGGGCTCGGCGGAGCTGCTGGAAAATCACCTGGTTAAAGAGGAAGACAAGGACAAGTTCTACCAGAAGATCCATGCTTCATCTTCGCAGCTGCTGACCTTGATTGATGATATCATCCGCTTGTCCCACCTTGATGAAATGCAACAGGTTGAAGAACGGCGGATCGACTTGAAAGGGCCGGCTCAAGAGGCAATTGATGCCTTGCAGAGCTCCTTTGAACGCCACAACGTGACGCTGGTGGCTAAGCTGAATTCGGTTTACGTCACAGCCAACTTCCGCCTGCTGTATGAGATCGCCTATAACCTGATTGACAATGCCATTCGCTACAACAAGCCAGGCGGCCATGTCAAAGTGACGGTTGGCGAGCGGGACGGACACGCGGTTTTAGAGGTTGCGGACAACGGGATTGGCGTGCCCGCCGAAGCCCAGCAGCGGATCTTTGAGCGCTTCTACCGGGTTGACAAGAGCCACAGCCGCAAGACTGGCGGGACCGGTCTGGGCTTGTCGATCGTCAAGCACGCGACTGAGCAGTGCCATGGCTCAATCAAGCTGTTCAGCGAGTTGGGCAAGGGCTCGGTCTTTACGGCCACCTTCCCAATCACGCGCCAGTAGGCATAAGAAAAGCCAAGCAAAATTGTTTTGCTTGGCTTTTTTGTTGCTGATTTTCTGCTGTTATGCCGTTTTCAATAACGCTACTTATATTTGCTCGACTAATCTGCTTGGCTGATCATGATTGTCGTTTGCTACTGAAAGCGGTTCGCGTACATTAGTTGTCGTAGGAGACAGACAGCTTTTTGTTCAACTTATAGATTGACAGCTTGTCGCCATCCAAGTCAACCTTGTGCATGTCGATGGCGTGAATGTCTGAATTGCCGTAGGTCGTGTAGTAGAAGATGCCCTTGTCCTGGTTCATGCAGGATGAGTAGATCGTGTATTCGTACTTGCCTGGGGTGACTTCGCACAAGCCCTTGACTTGCTCGACTGAGCCCAGGATCTTGAAGAACTGGTTGATTGAGCTGAGCTCATCGTCATCGCACATGCTGTTGTACTTAGTAAAGACGGCGCGGACGAAGCGGGACTTGCTGGACAAGTCGCCTGGCAGGCCTAAGCCAGCCATCCCGCGGGAGTACTCGTGCAGGCTGACCCCATTGCCAAACTTGTGCTCAAGCGGGTGGGCTGAGATGGCGTAGTAGTCATTCAAGTCGTACATTTGAATTGGGAATGGCGGGTTGTTGGTCATGACGCCAACCGGGTTGTCGTAGACGTTCAAGCCTTCCTTGGTTGACTCAACGACGATGCTCTTTTCCTTGTCAGCGATGATCCAGTGCAGGGTAGCAGTTGGAAAATCAGCTGAGAAGACTTCAGCGGAAACGCTCATGTTTTCCAAAAGCTTCTTGGCTTCGTCAACGGTCTTGGCTTGCCCCAAGATGTAAGGAATCATCTCAAATGAAGCAATGTTGTTCTTGCCGTCAATGTCGGCGAAGTAGTGGGCGTTGTCTGGGAAGTTCAAGCCAGCCATGCCCAAGCCTGCCTCATTGATGGCGTCATAGTAAAGCGGATAGTCTTCAACGACGGTTGCCATCCCGATCATAGCGTAGTGGCTGCTTAAATCGTCCACCTTGCGCATTGGAAACTTGAAGTTCCGCGGGGTGATGGTCACCGTTTCGTTGTATGAGAAGTCCAGGTCCAAATTGCGGCCAAAATAGTGGTCTTTAGTAGCAAAAGTGATTGCAGTACACATCTTATCAATAACCTCCCTAAAAGTAATACATTTGATGAATTCCTTTTCACTGACTATTGTAGTTCCTCAATATTGACTTGTTAAGCATAGTTTTTCTAAATTTTTCCTACGATCCATAAAAGATAATTAATAATTTCCCAAGGGATTGACGCGGCTGGCGAAAACTGCTACATTGACAGCAGATAAATCAGGAAAGAAGGGGTTCCATTGCGTTTCTAATCTTGCTATTTCATAGTCGTTGCTTGAATTAAATAGGCACTGCCATTTTGACAGAACTGTTTTTTCAAGGGGGTACTATGCACTTATGCAAGATTGGACCTGTGGGACTGTTCCAGCAGAAGTCTGTACTTGGATAAGTGCGGACTTTTTTCTTTGCTGGAGGTTTATATGCCAACAGTTTCAATCAATCAGCTGACTTTTGCATATCCAGACCAAGCTGAAAATCTGTTCGCCGGTTTAACCGTTAATCTTGATACATCCTGGAAGCTGGCCTTAGTTGGCCGCAATGGCCGGGGGAAGACCACCCTGCTGAAAATCATTGCTGGCTGCTTGGGCGATTTGCCGGCGGTCAGGACCAGCGTGGCTTGCAGCTATTATCCATTGACCGTGCGGCATCCGGATGATTTGGCTTGGAATGCCCTGCGGGAGGGGCGGAATCTGACCCAGTGGCGCGTGGAAAAAGAGCTGGGCAAGCTGGGCCTGGATGCCGGCCTGCTCTGGCAGCCATTTGCCAGCTTGAGCGGGGGCGAGCGCAGCAAGCTTTTGCTGGCGGCTTGCTTCAGCGAGCCCGATGCCTTCGTGCTCTTGGATGAGCCCAACAACCACCTGGACCTGGCCAGCCGCCAGCAGGTGGCCCAGTATCTGCGCGCGGCCAAGCAGGGCTACATCGTCGTCAGCCATGACCGTGCCTTTTTGAATCAGGTCAGCGACCACGTGCTGGCCCTTGAGAACCAGCAGGTGCACCTCTACCGGGATGACTTTGCCGGATACGAGCAGACCAAGAAGGACCGGGACGGCTTCAACCAGGCCAAGGACCGCAAGCTGCGCCGGGAGATCAAGGAACTGGACCGCAGCCAAAAGCGGCTGGCAGCCTTTGCCAATCAGGCTGAGCGGGGAGTCAGGGTCAAGAAAGGGGCTACGGCGGCGGAGAAGGCCGAGCTGAGGGACAAGGGCTTTTTGTCCAAGCGGGCGGCCAAAGTCATGAAGCGGTCAAGGAACGTGGCCCGCCGCAAAGAGGACCAGCTGGCGGAAAAACAGGGCCTGCTGGCCAACATTGAAAAGACCCCGGCCTTGGACCTGAATTTCGTGCCGGACTATCATCAAAAGCTGCTGGAGATTGAGCACCTAAGCTTGCGGATCGCGGGCAAGGACCTGTTCACGGATTTGTCCCTGCAGGTCAAAAAGCAGGGGGTCATCGCCCTGGTTGGTCCAAATGGCTCTGGCAAGTCAACCCTGTTCAAGGAAATCCTCGCTGAACAGCCGCTGGTTGACCGGACTGGCCGCCTGGAACTGGCCAGCGGGCTCAAGATCAGCTATTTGAGCCAGGACAGCCTGGACTTTACTGGCAGCTTGCCCGCTTTTGCCAAGAAGATGCATCTGAGCTACTCGGCCCTGTTAAACCAGCTCAGGAAGCTGGGCTTTGCCAGAGAAAGCTTTAATCTGCCCTTGCAAGAGCTGAGCCAAGGGCAAAAAAAGCGGGTGGCCTTGGCCAAGTCACTGGTTGAAGAGGCCAACCTCTACCTGTGGGATGAGCCGGCAAATTACCTGGATTTGTTCAACCAAGACCAGCTGGTCAAGCTATTGCAGGAGCAGCAGCCAGCCATGCTGCTGGTCGACCACGACCAGGCTTTGCTTCAAGCGGTTGCCAGCCAGATCGTGCATTTGCCTGAAGCTTAATCTTTTTGCTGAAAGCGCTTGTATTCTATAATTGAGTTAGCAGACAAAATGCTCGTTTGCTTTTTGGCATAATCTATTCAAAGCAGGTGAGGAAAATGGCATACATCGAAGTCAAGCGGCTCTACAAGCGCTACCGGATGGGAGAAAACGTGATTGAGGCCAACCGGGACATCAATTTTTCCATCAACAAGGGCGAACTGGTCATCATCCTGGGCTCTTCTGGGGCGGGCAAGTCGACTCTGCTCAACGTTCTGGGCGGAATGGACACTTTTGATGAAGGCCAGGTCGTGATCGACGGCACGGATCTGGCAAATTTTAACGACTACCAACGGACCGAATTCCGCCGCCGGGACATTGGCTTCGTCTTTCAGTTCTACAACCTGATTGCCAACCTGACCGCCAGGGAGAACGTGGAGCTGGCCGTGGAAATCAGCGAGCAGCCCTTGGACCCTGGCCAGATTTTGGCTGACGTTGGCTTGAAAGAGCGGATGGACAACTTCCCTGCCCAATTGTCGGGCGGGGAGCAGCAGCGGGTGGCGATTGCCCGGGCAGTGGCCAAGCAGCCCAAGCTCCTCCTGTGCGATGAGCCGACCGGGGCCCTGGATTATGAAACAGGCAAGCAGGTCTTGCAGCTGCTCCAGGACATGTCCCGCAAGAAAGGCGCCACGGTCATCATCGTGACCCACAACGGCGCTTTAGCGCCAATCGCTGACCGGGTCATTCACTTGCGGGACGCGACCGTGGACAAGATCACGGTCAATCCAAAGCCCCAGGACATCAAGACTTTGGAGTACTAAAGGCAGGTGGCAAAGATGCGCAAGAAGAAGTATTGGAAGAACGTTTTCCTGGCTTTTGCCAAGTCGAAGGGCCGCTTCTTGTCGATTGCGTGCCTTTTGATGATCGGCGCCATGGCCTTGGTTGGCCTTAAGGCTACCGCGCCAAACATGGAGCAGGCCGGGCAGGAGTACGTGCGGCAAAGCCGGCTGGCTGACCTGTTCGTGATCAGCGACTATGGCTTTTCCAAAGAAGACGAGGCGGAACTGCGCGCGGTCAAAGGGGCCAAAAGCGAATTTGCCTGTTTTGCCGATGCAGCGATCAAGAACAGCAGCCAGGCGGTGCGCCTGTTTTCCATGCCGGCTGCCAGCAGCCAGTTTCAGCTGGTGCAAGGGAAAAAGCCGCTTAAAAAGAGCGAGCTTGCCCTGTCAAGCAACCTGAAGGGCAAATACCGCCTGGGGCAGACGCTTGAACTGGCAAAGGCGAATGGCAGTCAGCTCAAGCGGACCAAGTTCAAGATCGTGGCCTTTGTCAAGTCTGGGGAGATCTGGAGCCAGGAGACCATGGGCACGGCCAGTTCCGGGACTGGCCAGCTGGAGGCCTATGCTTACGTGGCAAAAAGCAATTTCGCCGGCCCAGCCAACCTGGCCCGCCTGCGCTATTCATCTTTAAGGCAAGACTCTTTTGCCAGCAAGGCTTACGCAAAAGCGGTCAGCCAGAAGCAGGCCGGTTTGACCAAGCTCTTGGCGGACAATGGGGATCAGCGCTTGCAGTCTATGAAGAAGCAGACCGGGCAAAAGCTGGACCGGCAGGAAAGCAGCCTCAAGAAGCAGCAGGCCCAGCTGGCGCTTTACCAGCAGCAGGGCGGACAAGTGACCAAAAAGCAACTGAAGCAGCTGCAGGCCGGCCTGGCCAAGATTCAGGCCGCCAGAAAGCAAATGGCCAAATGGCCCAAGCCCAGCTATCAAGTCTATACCAGAGCCAGCTTGCCAGGCGGGGAAGGGTATCAGAACTTTGTCAGTGAAATCAGCTCCGTCGCGGCCGTCTCCAACGTCTTCCCAGTCGTGCTTTACCTGGTCGCAGCCCTGGTCGTCTTGACCACGATGACCCGCTTTGTCGATGAAGAACGGCAGAATGCCGGCATCTTTCGGGCTCTGGGCTACAACAAGCGCGACGTGATCCAGAAGTTCATCATCTATGGCTTGGTGGCCAGCACCACTGGGTCAGTCCTGGGAATTCTGCTGGGCAACTACTTTATCTCGCCGATCATTTTAAGGATCGTCTGCATGGGCAGCGTCATTGACCAGGTGCCCTTGAAGCTGCACTTGTCCCTCGTGCTCTTTACCTTGGCCGCCGGGCTGGCGACTGCCGTCCTGCCCAGCTTGTGGGTGGCCCGGCGGGAATTGGCCGAGCAGCCGGCCAGCCTGCTTTTGCCAAAAGCACCAGTGGCCGGGTCCAAGATCCTGCTGGAGCGGATTAAGCCGCTCTGGCGCCGCCTGTCCTTTAACGGCAAGGTGACGGCCAGAAACATTTTTCGCTACAAGCAGCGAATGCTGATGACCATCTTTGGCGTGGCCGGATCGGTAGCTCTCTTGTTCACCGGCCTGGGCATCCGCTCGTCGATCTCCGGCATCGCGGACCGCCAGTTTGGCCAATTGCTCCGCTATGACCTGCTGGTGGTGAAGAATCCCCAGGCCAGCCAGAAAGCGCAAAAAGAGCTGAAGGCCAAGCTGGCGTCAAATGATGTTGAGCGCAAGCTCCCGGTTGCTTTTTACCAATTGCAGGAAAAGGTGCAGGGGAGCGATGAAGCGCAGGCAGTCTCCTTGATCGTCAGCCAGGACAAGCAGCTGGGCGGCTTGGTCAAGCTGGATGAGCGGACCAGCGGCAAGCAGCTCCAGCTGACCAAGAACGGCGCCGTTGTTTCTGAGAAGCTGGCCAGCCTGGCCCAAGTCAAGCCAGGCGACGCGATGCGGGTCAAGATCAATGGGCAAGCAGCAAAAATCAAGGTCGCGGCTGTCTGTGAAATGTACGCTGGCCATGCAATCTACATGTCGGCTGATTATTATGAAAAAGCAACTGGGAAGAAGTATCAGAGCAATGCCAGCCTGGTGGATTTGAAGACCAGGTCCGGCCAAAAGATCAGCCAGTTCGCGGCCAGTTGCCTGAAGCTGGCGGCTTGCGGGGCAGTTTTGCAAAACCAGTCCCAAGTCAAGACGCTAAAGCAGGTGGTCAATTCCCTGCAGACGGTGATGATCGTGCTCAGCCTCTTGTCAGTCATGCTGGCGGTCGTCATCTTGTACAACCTGACCAATATCAATGTCGCTGAACGGATCCGGGAATTGTCGACCATCAAGGTCTTGGGCTTCCACAATCACGAGGTGACGATGTACATCTACCGGGAAACGATCGCATTGTCTCTGGCCGGCATCATCGCGGGAATTATCCTGGGCAGGGGGATGCACCGCTTGATCTTGCAGGTCATTGGCTCAAGCCAGATTATGTTCAACCCGCGGGTGGACCTCTTTGTCTACCTGGCCCCAATTGGGGCGATCATCCTGATCCTTTGCCTGCTCTGTCTCTGGGTCGATCGGACTTTGCAGAAGGTGGACATGCTTGAGGCCTTGAAGTCGGTTGACTAGGCAGAACTTTACATTGATTTAATCTGAAGCTTCCTTTGCATTTAACGTGCAAGTCTTAACATAAGAAATGCAATAGGAGGCGGGAAAAATGACGCGAATCAAATTACAAAAGCCTGAAAATCCGGATTTGGTCTACTGGACCATTATCATTGCCATTATTGCCGGGATGATTCTGACTGCTTGGCTGGGCTTGCACTCTTAAAAAAATCTAACTTTTTCTTAATTTAGCCTTGACGTCAGCTGATTTTGCACTAGAATATTAAACATACAGCTGAAGATGACTTAACTTTGAGAAGGAAAGTAGCTTGGGCGAAGGGCCTGCAGAGAGTTCCCGGTTGGTGCGAGGGAATGGCCTGACACAAGTGAAGATCACCTTTGAGTTGAAGCCGCGAGCTTGAGCGGCTTCAGGGACCGCCCTTTACAGCGGCAGCGTATCGCGGGAGCTTGTCCCGCCGCACGCGCAGGCTGGATTTTTTCCAGCGAAAATAGGTGGTACCGCGTTAATGACGCCCTATTGGATCAGTCGATCCAATGGGGCGCTTTTTCTTTTCAGTTAAGGAAGAACGGCTGCAGCTGCGTGAGCAGAATCAGTCTTTTGTAGCAAGAATTTAGTGTGTATGTGATTTAAGGAAAAAGAAAAAGACTTAGCTGGCTTTTGCCTGAAAAAATATCTCTGTCAACCGTTTTGCAACAAATCATGTTGATTGTCCATAATATCTTACCAATCTATTTATCTTTTATACTTTAATTTAATATTCTAACTTTTCATTTCAAATCATTAAGCTTTTACTTTAAGCTTTGTGTCCTTTTATAAAATCTCTTAATCAACTAATTTCGAAACAGATGTCAAGCATCAGTCAATCAACTCCATAATTCAAAAATGCAGCCGCGCCGCGGCTGCATTTCTTGTTTAATATGCTTTAAATTCTTTTGCTCCTATATTTCCTGCCATAAGCCGCTGACGAAGTAGGTCAGGGCAGCCCAAGTGATCAGGGGCAGGTAGTGGCCAGTCTCATCCCGTCCGGCTTTAAGCAAGTCCATGGCTGCTTTTCGGGCGACCAGGCGGAAGTCGCCAAAGACTTCCGTCCCTTCAGCCCCCTTGTGGTTAAGTGAGGACAGGTCATCCAGGTGGATGATGGCTTTGACAAGGGCGTTGCTTTCGTCGCTGAAGCCAGGGGTCGTGAAGACGCAAGGGCTGATGACCTCAACCGTGTCCTTGCTCGTAACCGTAATGCCGGTTTCTTCTTTGATTTCGCGGATCATCGCGCGTTTGACCGGGTCTGGTCCCTGAAAGTCGGCGGGATCGATCAGGCCAGCTGGGACGCCCAGCATGTATGAGCCAGTTGGGTAGCGGAATTCGTAAAAAAGCAGCAGCTTGGGTGCTTCATTGGGCAATTCAATGATCACGAAGGCGCTGGCCGCGTCCGGCGGGGCCGTGGTCAGTTCTGCAGCCGGCTTGTAGGCAAAGAGTTCTTCCGGCCCGCGCCGTGAAGCGTCATAGTAGTGGGTGCCGTCTTGGTATTCCAGATCGTAGAGCTTGATAAACTTGGTATCGGCCAGCAGGCGGCTTTTGTCGCGATTGATTTGTGGTTCCATAATTTCCCTCCTAGTTGATAAGTTAATTGTAGCGCAGGATGGCCGCCCATAGTCTGCCAAATTAAAGTTCGGTTACAGTCTTTCTACTTGCCTTGACCGGTCAAAATTTGGATGATAGCTTAAACTTGTGCGATGAAAATCATAATATAAGAAAAACTAATTCAGGAACGGATGTGAAGCATGAGCAAAGGAATTAAGAAGGCAATTAAAATCGCGGCTGCTAGCCTGGCTTGGCTGACTTTGGCTGGCTGCACCGCCAAGCAGGAGCCAAAGAGCTCAAGCCCAAAGAGCAGCAAGGCAAGCAAGCGGCAGGTAAGCGATAATTCAGCCATGGGCAGACTGAGTCAGGGACGGAAGCTTTTCTACTGGACGGTCTACTGGGACGTAAACGGACCAATCAAGACGATTGAGCAGCACGCGGACAGCGTTGACGGGGTTGGCGATTTTGCCGCGATTTACGACGAGAACAAGAATGACCAGCTCTTTTTGACTGACGGAGCCAAGAAGCTGCTCAAGCAGCTGCGGGCAAATTCCGCCACGAAGCAGACGCCGGTCTACATGACCGTGGTCAACGACACGCGGACTGAGGACAAGTCAACCGATTTGGTATCCGCCCTTTTGTCCAGCAAGGCCCGGGCCAAGCAGCAAGCCAGGGAGATCGTGGCCTTGGCCAAGAAGCACCAGTTTGACGGCGTGGAAATGGACTATGAGCAGATCCGCGGTGATACTGGCCTGTGGAAGAAGTTTGCCGTGTTTGAGAAAGAACTGTGGTCGCTTTGCCAGAAAGAGCAGCTCAAGCTGCGGGTAGTCCTTGAGCCGTCAACGCCAGTCAAGAAGATCAGCCTGGTCAAAGGACCAGAATACGTGGTCATGTGCTACAACCTGTATGGCTTTGGCTCAGCTCCCGGCCCAAAGGCCAATCGGAAGTTCCTGGTCAAGACAGTCAAGAGCTTTGAAAGCCTGGGCAAGGTGTCATATGCCTTGTCCAACGGCGGCTTTGACTTTGGCACAGCGGACGGCACCGACGTAACGTCATTGACGACCAGTGACGTCAAAAAGCTGATCAAGCGAAAAAAGGCCAAGCCCGTCAGGGACAAAGCCAGCGGGGCCATGCACTTCAGCTACGGCAGCCATGAAGTCTGGTATGCCGACGACCAGACCCTGCAGATTTGGGCCAAGACCCTGGACGAGGCTGCTGGCCGCAAGGTCGATCTCAGCATTTGGCGGATGGAATAGCTTTTTTCAAATTCGTGAGCAGATTCTTTGGCAAATGGGGCAGAATCAGCTAAACTAAAGCCGGTTACAAAAAGTAAGTAAAAATAGCCGCTCGCGGCTGCTAGAAAGCGTGAAATTAAATGGAAATAATGTACTGGTCTGATATTGCCTGCCCCTTCTGCTATATCGGGGCCAACCGGATGAAGCAGGCGCTTGCCGAAGTTGGGATTGCGGATGAGACGCCAATGGAATTTCTGGCCTATGAGCTGGACCCAGAAGCCCCAAAGACGAGCTCAGAAAAGGGGGAAAAGGCCTTGGGCCAACGCGCCCGTGCGATTGAAGACATGGCTCGCGGGGATGGACTGGCAATCAACCTGTCCCAGGTCAAGCATGTCTCAACGATGGATGCCCACCGCCTGATCAAGCTGGCTAAGGATAAGTATGGGCAAGCCGCCGCTAATCGCCTGGTCAATGACTTTTACAAGCTCTATTTTGTCAAAGGTGCTGAAATCGCGGATCATGACGTCCTGAAGGAGGCAGCCGCCGCGGCTGGTCTTGACCCAGCAGCCGTTGAGGCAGTCTTGAATTCTGACGCTTATGAACAAGAAGTGCGCAACGATGAAGCAGCTGCCATGCAATCCGGCGTTTCCGGCGTACCGTTCTTTGTGATCAACGGCAAGTACGCCATCAATGGCGCTCAGCCAAAAGAACTGTTCGTCAGCGCCTTGCGGCAGGTCTTGGCTATGGAAGGAGCAAATGATGACTAAGCAAAAGGAAGAAAACAAGCAAAGGCAAGCAGTCTTTCAAAATTTGCCTGGCTTAGGCGAAGCTGGCGGCATGGCTTGCGGGCCTGATGGCTGCAGCCTGGCTGACCACCAGAAAATGCTGGCTGCCCCGAAAAACGATAAGGGCTAATGCAAAAAAGCGGCCGTCTCAACACATGAGACGGCCGCTTTTTTATTTTGCCTGCTTTTGCAGGTAGGCGCGCAGCAGCTTCAGGCCGCCAACTGGCGTGCAAAAGCGGGAGTCCTGGCTAATCGCCTTCTCCCAGACTTCATCCAGGTCAAACCAGCGAACGGCGGAAACCTCTTCTTTTTGCAGGTGCAGGTCCTGGATGTCCACCGGCTTTTGGTAGACATGGACAAAGGAGACCTCGTTGTTCTTGAAGACGGCGCCGTGAAAGACTTTTGTGTAGCAGTTGTGAAAGGTGCCAATAAAAACGAAGTCCGCGGGCTTGGCGTGGATGCCCAGCTCTTCGCCCAATTCTCTGATGATCGTGTCCAGTGGCGCGTCCCCGGCATCGATGTGGCCCGCGGAAGAGGTGTCATAGCAGCCAGGATAAGAATCCTTGGTCAGGGTCCGCTTTTGCAGCAGGACTTGCCACTTGCCAGCACTCCTTTTCACGATCCAGACGGACGCGCAGCGGTGCCAGGCGCCGATCCGGTGGGCTTCATTTCGTTCAATCATTTTGCCGACGGGGATGCCGGCTTGGTCAACTATGTCCAGAATTTCCATCTTATGCCTCCGATTGCTCATTAGTTTAGCACCATCTGCTGAAAAAGCCTAATTTTCGACCGCCGCGTGAAACAAAAGCCGGCAGTTAACCGGTTACATCAGTAGCGCAAATAATGGCTAAAAGTCAAGTTTTCTGCTAGGCTGACCAGCTTGTTGAAAATTTGTGCACCAAGGCTGCGCTTTTTTGCAAAAATGCTTTAAAGCTAGAGAAGACAAGGAGTTTGGCAGGCTGAAAAGGCGACTTTCGTCAATCTGCCAACTTGTGGAACATGAATTGGCCAAAAGACAAAAGTTGCGATCTGTTTAAAATGCTCTGGAAAAGGCCATGCAGCTTAATTCATTTGCTATAATCTACTTTGAAGACAGGACTGATTGTGCTGGCTTTAGGCAAGAATGATCGTTTATTGTTTGTGCTGGTTATTTTATCTTTCTTTTTTCGTTTTTCGCGAAAATTATTGTAATTTAACTTATGGAGGTAAACGTCATGTTTTATCACAAGAGAAATGAACGGGTTTTGTGGAGAAGCTCCATTGGTAACGACAAAGTCATTACTATTTCCAAGAAATTGCCTAGAGATGGATCAGAACCGGTCCACCATCACCACCATCTTAAGCGCGAGTGCCTCTTGGCATTAGGGGCGGCAGCGCTGTTGATCCACCATCTGAAAGAGTAGTCCTGCTTCAAGCCAAAAGACCTGCCGGCATTGCCGGCAGGCCTTTTTTGCATATAGATTGTTAGTAGACCAGTAATCCGATGCCCAGGAAGAGCAGACAGACGAAGAACTCGAGCAGCAGCAGCTTCCAGACGAACTTCCACCATTTGTCAAAGCCGATGTTGACCATGGCCAGGGACATCAAGATCAGGCCAACCGGGGCAATCAGGCTGATATAGCCCTGACCCCAGTTGTAGGCATCAATGACACTGGCGCGGTCAACGCCCACGACGTTGGCCAATGGGGCCATGATTGGCATGGACAGGACGGCCAGGCCGGAAGAAGACTGGATGAAGAAGCCTAAGACGATGTAGATCAGGAAGAGGACCCAGACAAAGGCCAGCTTGTTCATCCCCGTAATCTGCTTGCTGAAGAAGTACATGATCGTGTCGCTGGTGTGGCTTTCATCCATGACGATGGAAACCGCTCTGGCCAAGCCAACGGTCAGGGCTACGCCAAGCAGGTCAGCGGCCCCGCTGACGAAGCTGGCCATAAACTTGTGCTCAGACAAGCCAGAGACGACGAACAGCAAGTAGGAGACGGCCAGGAAGACGACAGCAATTTCCGTAAAGTACCAGCCCTTGCTCTGCACGCCCCAGATCATGACCAGGAAGCCGGCCACGAAGGTGAGCAGGGTCAGCTTTTGACGCAGGGTGAACCTGCTCTTTTGTTTGTCGTTGTCAAAGGCCAGGTATTTTTGCTTGTTTTCTTCATATTGGTCATAGACCAATGACTTGGCAGGATCCTTGCGCACTTTTTCAGCATAGATGATGGTGTAGATCATGCCGACGAGGACGGTGACCAGCAGCATGCCGATTCTTAGCGGCAGGGCTCTGGCGAAGTTGACCCCGGCAGTGTTGGAGGCAATCACCGTTGAGAAGGGGTTGATCGTCGATGCCAGCGTCCCCAGGCTGGTGCCTAAGAAGATGGTGGCAACCACGGTCATCGTATCGTAGCCCGCGGCCAAGAAGACTGGAATCAGCATGGGGTAGAAGGCCATCGTTTCTTCAGCCAGACCAAAAGTCGTCCCGCCTAAAGCAATCAAGCCCATCACGATGACGATCAACAGCACCTGCTTGCCCTTAATGTGCTCAGACAAGGCCTGCATCCCTGAATTGATGGCCCCGTTGGCGTAAACCACCCCGATGATCCCGCCCAGGATCAGGATAAAGGTAATTATGTCGATTGAATCAGCAATCCCGTTGACCTGCGCGGTCAAAAACTGCTTGACGGCGCCCCAGAGGCTTGGCTTCTTGACTTTGATCCGCCGGTAGGAATCCGGGATAGCAACCGGCTTGTAGATGGTCCCGTCGACCAGCTTGCCGGCATCGATCTTGACCTTGTACTTGTCCAAGGTCTGCTGGCTGGCCGGCTCATGGGTGACCTTGCCAGTCGGTGAAGTGATCGCGAAGTCCTTGCTGGATGAGTCGTAGGCCACGGTCGCGTAGTTGCCGGCTGGGATGAAGAAGGTCAGTATCTGGACCAGGACCAAGACGATGATGATCACGGAATAGGCGGTCGGAAATTCATGTTTTTTCTTTTTTACTTGTTGCTTAACGGTACTCATGATTTTCACTCCCTTAACATTCATTTGCATCACAATTGCTCTACCTGTATTGTAGGAGTAAATCTGCCAGCAAAGCAAGCGCTTTCATAAAAGCCTAAGGCTAGTTTACTAAAAAACTCACTTTGCATTAAAAAAAGCCCTGCAGTCAAGGAATGATTGCAGGGCAGGGTAACTGATCTAGATTAGTTTGAGAGTGAAATAAGAAAGCTGTTGGAGCTTATCGATCTTCAGCCTGCTTTAAGGACAGGAAGGGCGGATCGATTCCCAGCATCTGGGAAAGGGAGTAGACCCGGGGCGGGAGGACGCCGATTTTTTCAACCAGATCCGGCTGGGCAAACAGGTCGCTGACCGCGCCGGAGAATATCAAGCAGCCATGGTTCATGACGTTGACCCGCTCGCACTGGCTGGCCAGCCAGTCCATGTCGTGGGTGATCACGATCAATTGCCGGCCGCGGGCCTCCAGCTGCTTGAAAATCCGGGTGACCCGCTGGCGGCTTGGATAGTCCAGGGACATCATTGGCTCATCAAAGAGGTAGATTTCCGGATCGATTGCCAGGACGGTCGCGATGGTCAAGAGCTTCTTTTCAGACAAGGACAGGTCGTAGGGATTCTTTTCCTGGCTGCCTTCCAGGCCAACCGCCTTTAAGGCTTGATCAGTCTGGTCTTTGACTGCTGCTTCAGGCAGGCCCAGCTTTTTCAGGCCCCAGGACACTTCTTTGGCAACGGTTGCGTTGAAGATCTGGTCATTGGGGTCCTGGAAGGTGTAGCCAACCTTCTTGATCCGGTCTTGGGCAAGATACTGCCCCAAATCCTCGCCGTCTACGGTGACTTGGCCCTCTTGCAGGTCCAAGAGCCCGCTCAGCAGCTTGAGCAGGGTGGACTTGCCGGCCCCATTTTGGCCAATGAAGGCCGTGAGGCTGTCGGCCAGGACCAGGTGGTCCAGCTTTAGGTCAAAGCCGGCTTCGGGATAGGAAAATTCCAGCTTGTTGATTTCAATCGTCATTTTCCAGCTGCCTCCTTCAATTCACTGGCAGTTACGGGGTATGAGCCGTCTGGGCGCTTAATTTCCAGGCGTTTGGCCAGCTCCAAGGGAGTTGGCTTGGCAACCAGGGGGTCATCCTTCAGCTGGTTGAAGACGGCTTGCGGGGTCCCGGAAGCAGCCAGCCGGCCTGCTTCCAGCACCCAGATCTGGTCGCAGACCTCGGCCAGGTCGTCGACTTCGCCTGAAGCGATGAAGACGGTCTGGTCCTTTTGCTGCTTGAGCCAGGAGAAGAAATGCTGGCGGCCAACCGGGTCCATCTGGCTGGTTGGATCGTCCAGGAGCAAAAATTGCGGGTTAAGTGCCAGGGCACTGGCAATGGCCAGCCGCTGCATCTGACCGCCGGAGAGGTCCGTGGGGGCTTGCTCCAAGTAGTCTTCTAGATCAAACTGGCTGGCCACGGCGGCGACCCGGTCTTGAATGGTGAGGGGGGCCAAGCCGCGGTTGACCAGGGCAAAGGCGAGCTCGTCATAGACTGAGTCCGCCAAGCCGCTGAGCTGGCTGGCGCTGTCTTGCAAGACAACCCCCGTGGTCTTCCTGAGGTCTGGAGCCAGGTCGCGATAGTCATTGTCCCCCAGGGTCATTTTCCCCTTGATCTTGGCGGGAATGATCTTGGGGATGATTCCGGCAAAAAGGTTGAGCAGGGTTGACCGGCCACCCTTGCTAGGGCCAACCAAGCCGATTTTTGCCCCTACTGGGGCAGAAACCGTAATCTCCTTTAACACCCAGTCTTCAAAGCCCAGATACTGGACTGACAGATTCTTTAAGGCTATTTGACGAGAAGCCATGCTTTTCCTCCAATCAAGAACAGGCAGATTAAGGACAAGGCCAAGTGGGCCTTATGGCCCAGCCAGTATTCTTGCTTAAGCTCCGGCTTGCGGCGCTCCGGGCTGTCGTAGCCGCGCAGCTGCAGGGAGATGGACCGGTTGATGGCCATCTGGAAGGTCTTGATGATCAAGGGCACCAGCACGGGCACGATCATCTCCACTCTGGACCAGACTGACTTGGCGGGCACGATTCCCCGCGCTCTTTGGGCCAGCTGGATCTTCTGCAGGTTCTGCTTCATTTCCGGCAGGATGTAGCAGACCGACATCAAGACGTAGACCTGCTTGTAAGAGAGACCGGCTGCTTCCAGATACTTGGCGTTTTCGGAAATAGTGGTCGTTTCAATAAAGAAGCAGGTGGAAAAAATAATGACCAGAATCCGGCAGCCCAGAAGCAGGGCGTGGGTCAGGCCTTCCTGGTAGAAGAGCAGGATGCCGGCCTTCAAAGCCAGGGTGTGGTTGCCTGGCCAGAAGAGCCCCTGGATCAAGAGCATGGTCATGATCAAGAAAAGACTGAAGGCAGTCATTGCCCACAGTCCCTTCGTCTTGCGTGAAAACATGATCAAAAGCGCCGTGGCTGCCAAAAGCGGCAGCTCCAATAGCGGCTGGCTGATCACGAAGCTGGCCAAAGTGAAGACAGCAATCAATAAAAGCTTGCTGATGGGGTCGACCTTGGCATACCACTTGCTTTGGTCGATCGCGGCTTGTCCAATCATTAGTTTTCGTTCCCCTTAAAGAAGTAGATCATCCGCTTTGGCATCTGCTTGTAGATCAAGAAGGCCAGGTAGGCAACAACGACCTTGTCCAGCAGGTCCAAGACGAATTCGTCAACGAATGATGCGATCCAAATGCTGACGTGCTTGGCAATCATGCTGGCAAACAAGGCATCTCCCCAGGCAATCCCGGTTTGCCCGCCCCAGAAGATGACGTTGAGCGGGGTCGAGATGATGGCTGAGACCAAGGCAATGATGATGGCCGCTGGCAAAACCTTCTTGGCGCTGGCAAACCAGCCGCGGGCATGCAGAATCCCCACGGCAATGCCGATGCCAATGCTGGTCAGGGCGTAGACGGTTGAAATTGGCGACAAGGTCAGCCCGTAGATAATGTTGTTGATGAAGCCGCTGATGGCGCCGGCAATTGGGCCGGCCAGCATGCTGGCCAGGAAAGTCCCCAAAGACCCCAGCCAAAGGGGCAGCTTCAAGCCTTCGGCAAAGGCCTTGGCCACGTAGTTGATCCCGACGGCCGCGGGAATCAGGGTCACCGTGGCGGCAGACAGCTTAAACTTCCAGACGTTTTGTAAACTATTCTTCTTCTCCATGATTGATAATTCTCCTTAGATTTCGCTAGTTAAAAGTAAAGGTAACCTTTACTTTTATATGGATGAATTACGTTGATTCTAGCACTGAAAGGGGACGGGGACAAGTGATTTTTTGCACGAAAAACCGAAAAATTTCCTGGTCCCCTCTAACTTTCGGCAGGCGAAAAAAGGAAAACAAGCGCTGGCAGATCAAGTTAAAGTATCCGCTACCTTAACCGAAAAAACAGAATAATCTTTTCACAAAGTACTTAGAGTTAGTTGCAATTTGCAGGTACAACTTTTCTGACTAAAACGGCTATTGCACTGGCTGTTTGCGGGTGATATTTTTGAGATGAACAAAATTAATATGCTGATTAAGCAGAAGAAATTATCTTTTGGCAAAGCAAACGAAAGGAAAAGTGAGTGGAATGGCAAAAGACGTGAAGCGCGATCCGGCCAAGGTCAGCTCCTACTTTATCGCCCAGTGGCCCGCTTTGGCGGTCGTCACCGTCTCCGGCATCATCTACAATGTCGGCATGGCGGCCGGACCTTGGTTTGAAGGTCAGCTGGCCCAGTGCCTGGTCAATATCCTGCAGCAAAAGGCCCGGCCTAGTGCCATGGTCAAATTGAGTCTTGGCTACGTGCTGGCCATCTTCATCGTGCAGTTCATGCGCTATTTGAAGCGGCTTTACGTTCGCAAGTTCGCCAACCAGACGATCCTGTCCATGCGCAGCAGCCTGTACCAGACCCTGCTGACCAAGACCAGCCTGGACGATATCGGGACCATCATGACCAAGGCCATTTCTGATGCGGATGACTGCGCGGAGGGGATGCGGAAGTTTACGACGGAAATTTTTGACACGGGCGTGGTGATGATCGTCTACATCGTGATGCTGATGTGCTATGACTGGCGCTTATCCCTGATCGCCTTGCTTTTTCCGCCTTTGGCCTATGTCTTGGCCGGACAGCTGAAGAAAGTGGTCACGGGCGCCGTCGCCAAGGCCAAAGAGGCGGCTGGCGACTTGAATGCCGCGACCTTGGACCGGGCCGGCAACAGCCTGACCTACCGGATCTATGGGGTCGAAAGAATTCGCGACGGCATTTACGAAAAGTTTCTGCAAAACTACGAGAAGCGCCAGATCAAGGCCGGCGTCTTGATGAGCGCGGCTGAGCCGATCTACTACATTATCTCGTCCATCAGCGTCATCTTTATCATCTGGCTGGGCGGGCGCAACGTTTGCGGCATGGGCTGGCAGAGCTGGAACATCGCGGCTTTTTCCACTTATTTGGCCTGCTTTGGCAAGCTGTCCGTGAAGTCTTCCCACGCCGCCAATCTCTTTAATGCCGTGCAGAAAGCGGAAGTCTCCTGGAAGCGGATCAAGCCGCTCTTAACAAACGACGTGTCGGCAAGAAAGCAGCTGGCCCCATTTGGCCCAGTCAAAGTCAAGCAGCTGACTTTCAGCTGGAAGGACGACCAGCCCTTGCTGGAAAATATTTCCCTGACGGCCAAGCCAGGCGAGATTGTTGGGGTTACCGGTCCTGTTGCCAGCGGCAAGTCGACCTTTGGCCAGGCCTTTTTGGGCCAGCTGCCATATTCGGGGACGATCGAGCTGAACGGGCAAGACTTGTGCCAGCTCCAGCAGGCCGGCTATTTGACCACGGCCTACCTGGGCCATGATCCCCAGCTCTTGGCCGCATCAATCAAGGACAACATTGCCTTAGGGCAGGAAAAGGCGGTTTCCGCCGTCTTAAGCGACGCCGATTTAGTCCAGGACTTGGAGCAGATGCCGGATAAAGCGGCAACCCAAGTCGGGGAAGGCGGGACCAGGCTGTCTGGCGGGCAGGCCGCGCGGGTTGCCCTGGCCCGTGCCCTCTACCATGAGCGGCCGATCTTGATCTTGGACGATCCCTTTGCCAGCGTTGACCAGAAGACGGAAATGAAGATCTTGCAGAATCTGCGCCAGCACTACCATGACCGAGTCATCTTCTTGATCTCGCACCGGCTGGAATTCTTCGCCAGCCTGGACCAAATACTGTACATTGACGGCAAAAAGACGGCTTGCGGCAAGCACGCGGACTTGTTGAAGAAATCGCCGGGCTATGCCAAGCTCTATTGCCACCAAGTGAAAGGAGGCAGCAGCGATGAAAAATAAGCTCACGCCCTTGAAGATCTTTAACAAAGCCATTGCACCCCACCGGGCATTGACCGCCGCGCTTTTGGCCTTAATCGCGGTCAATGTCGCCGTCTCTTTGCTCCCGCCGCTCATTCTGGGCGTGATCGTCGACCAGCTGACCGGCCAGCACCCGTCAAGGAGCCTGCTGGGTGCTGGCCTGGTCTATTTTGCCGCGCTTTTGGCCAGCAAGCTGCTGGAGGCAGTCCGGGAAAGCATGATCACGGTCTGGGGCGAGAAGGTGACCCACGGGATCCGGACAGAGATGGCGCGAAAGCTCAGCCGCTTGCCGGCAAGCTACTTCAGCCATAATTCCAGCGGGACTTTGGTCTCCCGCTTCGTCAATGACGTCGATACCCTGGAAGACTTGTTTTCATCCGGCATCATCAGCATGATTGCCAACCTGGCTTCGATTATCGGCATTTTGGCGGTCGTCTTTGTCAAAAGCCTGGGGCTGGGCTTGCTCCTGCTTTTGTCGCTGCCCATTTTATGGTGGTTCACCGTGCTGATCCAGCGCGCCTCCTACAAAGCGCAGCTTGACAACCGGCAGGCGATCGCGGCCTGTGACCAGGTATTGCCTGAAACCTTGCGCAGCCTGCTGATGATCCGCCTCTACCAGGCAGAGGAATTCATGCGGGACCACTATCAGAAAATTCTCCGGCAAAGCTTCGCGGCCATGGAGCGGTCCAACTTCTGCGACGCGGTCTACTCGCCGGTCATTATTTTCGCGCAGGCGCTCTTGACCGCGGTCATGATGGTCTGCGCCAGTCTTGGCGGGGGCTTTCGCGGCTTCTTTGGCATCAGCGCGGGGACCGCGGTGACGGTGATTGCCTATGTTGGCCAGGTTTTTACGCCCTTGGCCGACATTGGGATGGAAATTCAAAATGTGCAAGCCGCAATGGCTGGGACCAAGCGGATCGAGAACTTCATGAATGAAGCCGAGCGCCCGGCCAGTCAAAAGCAGGTCCTGGTCCAAACGCCGGCGATTGCCATCAAGGACTTGTCCTTTGCCTATGAGCCAGGTCGGCCGATTTTTGACCATTTCAACCTGACGGTCAATGCTGGCGAAATCGTGACCTTGAAGGGCCGGACGGGTGCTGGCAAGAGCACCTTGTTTAAGCTGATCTTAGGCCTTTACCAGCCGCAAGCCGGGCAGATCAAGATCTTTGGCAAGGACGTGGCTGTCCTGCCAGAAGCGGAAAAGCGCCAGCTCTATGGCTGCGTTGAACAGAATTTCAAGCCAGTCGCGGGCTGCCTGCTGGAGCAGATTAGCCTGGGTGACCCTGGAATTGGTGAAGACCAGGTCTGGCAGGCTCTTGAAACCGTGGGCCTGGCTGAGCGCGTTCGCAAATTGCCTGATGGACTTGACAGCAGGCTGTCAAGCGCCGCGCTCTCCAACGGCCAGCTGCAGCTGCTCTCCATTGCCCGGGCCATCGTCTGCCAGCCTAAGCTGCTTTTGTTTGACGAGATTACGGCCAACCTGGACGTCGTGACGGAAGACAAGCTGCTGTCAGCCTTGAAAAGGGCAGCGCGGGGCAATACGCTTTTGTCCATTTCCCACCGGACTGAGCTCCTGCGTGGCGGGAAGATCATCACTATTGGTAAAGACCAATAGCCGATAAATAGCAAATCAGCCATATTATTGGCAAATAATCTGTAAAAATTACTGTAGTTATATTAAAATAAAAGTTAATGGCTAATTATGCAGGTAAGCGAATGCTAGGCATAATAGTTAGCATGATTATTAAGAGTTTGCTATAACATGATTGAATATAATAAGAATACGCAAGTGCCTGAGCACAATAAAGAAAAAACGACGAATATCGCATTTTATCAATCAGATGAATTGCTGAAGCGGGCCGCGAAGAACAATCTCAGTGCTGGCTTCGCCATTTCGGGCATGATTGCCGGCATCGGCTTGATTGGGCTGATTGGCGTGAACAGCAGCGTGGCGACAAAGGGCGTCTTGCCTCAGATTGACAACATGTTCGTTTATGTCCTGCTCTTGCTGGTCAACTGCCTGCACTTGAACGTTTTGCTGATCACCAGGCGCATGAAGAAGCTGACTGCCAAGACTAAGCTGAATATCTGCTACAGCAACTTTCTGGTAAATGCCTTTTTGTCAGGGATGTCGCTTTATAGCACCCAGGTAGGCAGCAGCTATTTCTTTGAACTGGTCTTGATCATGACTGTGATCTCGCTTCTGCCTTACTACAGCTTCGGCAGAGGGATGCTGGTAGTTGCACTCAGCGCCTTGACGACATGGGTGATCGTTGACGGCAACCGGCTGCACGTGGCCTGGCAGGATTTCTATGACCTGCTGATCTTTTATGGAATTTGCATCGCCAGCATCTTTTTAAGGCGCTACTGGTTTAAGGAATCGTCGGCTCTTAATGAGCGTCTGCAGCTGGCCAACAGCCGGCTCGCCGTCCGCAGCCGAACTGACGATCTGACCGGCCTGCTCAATCGGACCGCCCTGCGGGAAGACTTTAACGACTACCAGCATGAGCAAGTCGGCATGGCCATGATCGACCTGGATGACTTCAAGCAGTTCAATGACCAGTATGGCCACCCATATGGCGACCGGATTCTGGCGCAGATTGGCCAATATATGCTGGATGAGCTGGATTCCCCGCGCATTTCCTGCTACCGCTATGGCGGCGACGAGTTTTTGGTGATCGGCATTGACATGGATCCGGAAATGTTTAAAGCCAATCTGCGCAAGTTCCAGGAAAATTACGCTTTCATCAGTGAAGGGCAAAAGACGCCGGCAACCTTGAGCATTGGCTGCTGCGCCGGCTTCCTGGACTCAAAGCATGACCTGCGCTCTTGCCTGCGTCTTGCCGACAGCTGCCTGTATGATGCCAAGAAACGGGGTAAAAACGCGCTGGTTGCCAGGCGCTACAGTTCCTTCTCGGGCAATACTGACAATCATTAAAAGAATAAGAGGATAA
Organism: Lactobacillus sp. 23-2; assembly: GCF_044902225.1. Lineage (NCBI taxonomy): Bacteria > Bacillati > Bacillota > Bacilli > Lactobacillales > Lactobacillaceae > Lactobacillus > Lactobacillus sp. 23-2. The sequence goes on from NZ_JAOQBX010000003.1 coordinate 32,901, forward strand.
AGAAATATGTATGCTTATGCTGCAAAAGACGAAATCAAGATCTACCGCTACTTGTCCATGGACTGCCTTAAAGAAGCCATGGCCAACCTGCGGGCTGACTGCCAGATTATAGTCGAAGCTGAAGGGGTAGTCGGCACGGCTGGCAACTTCGTGACCCGCAACGACAAAGTCTACGACCTGGACTATGCGATCGTGCTTCTTAAGGCGCCAAGCGAGTATGCGGCTAATCCTGATTTGCTGCACCAGCTGATTGAAAAGGAATTTGACGCGGCCTTGGCTGACAAATTTGACAAAGTGCCGGGGATGCCACTGGCTCTGCGCTACGTCCACCATGCCAAAAAGAGCGGCCTGGTCAATTTCCAGCTGGACTTGACGATCGTCAAGCGGGATGAGGGCGATGAAGAACGCTTATATGAAGCCGATGGCCATTACCGCTGGAGCGAGCCCTTCAACCGCCGCTTCTTGCGCATTCAAGAAGAAACCATCAAGGACTGGGACCAGTGGCAGGACTTGCGGGATGAATACCTGCGCTTGAAGAACGCCTCGCTTGACCAGGAAGGGCAGCAGCTGTCTGTTGACCTTTACCGGCAGGCCGTCGCCAACATTTATGGCTAAAAACTTAAAAATAAGCAAGCCTGACTTTCATGGAATTGAAAGCCGGGCTTTTTTTATTGACAGATTTTTTGAAATTATGAAGCAAGAATGGAATAATAAGAAGCAGGTGAAGTTAAGCGGTTTTGTGAGAGTTATCGATTTTTTAATGAGGATGAATTTTCAAATATGAAATTAAAGGACCAGATTAAATTAATTGCGACTGACATGGATGGGACCTTGGTCAACGATGCCAAGGAAGTGCCAGCCAGCTTTGACCAGTGGGTCTTGGACCACCCGCAGGTGCAGATGGTAATTGCCAGCGGCCGGCCTTACTACACGAATGAAAAGCTGTTCGGCAAGATTGCCGACCACCTGATTTTTATCGGGGACAACGGCGGCGTCATCTACCAAAACGGCAAGTTCCTGTATGAGCAGGCCTTGACAGCTGATGAAGCCTTGTTTTGCCTTAAGCTCTTTGAGGACAATCCATCAGCCAGTCCAATTCTTTGCGGGGCAAGTCAAGCGATCTGCTACGACCCAAAGGGAGACGAAGAATTGACCAGGCAGCTTGATACTTACTACATTAAGCGCAGATACGTCAAGCAGCTGAAAGCAGAAGTTGCCAGCGACAAGATTATTAAATTCACGGTCTACTTCAAGAACCAGGGGGCAGAAGAGGCCTACCGAAAGCTGCCGCCAATGCCGGAAAACCTGACGGCCGTTTTGGCAGGGGCAGACTGGATTGACATTGTGAATAAGCAGGTCAGCAAGGGGGCGGCCTTGCGGCAGATTGAAAGACTCAAGGGGCTGAAGCGGGAGGAAACCCTGGCATTCGGCGACTACCTGAATGACTATACTATGCTGCAAGAAGCCGGACACAGCTATGCAATGGTCAACGGGCACCCCGACTTGAAGGCAATTGCCGACCACATCGCGCCAAGCAACAACGATGAAGGGGTCATGCAGGTCCTGAGAGCAATTTTTGACCAAGATTAAGACATTTTTTGATTAGCGCTCATCTAATTTCCAAGGGGGTTTTTCGTTTACCCAAAAGTTTTAAAATTGCATTTTTGCGGGAAAAAGAAGGGATACTTCTATCCCTTTTTTATCAAAATGGCTATTTTAAACAGAAAAATCAACTGATTATTAGCAAAAAAGGCGCCATATCCAGCTTTGTGGTTGGATACAGCGCTTTTTTGCATTTGTTTAGTTTTTAGTTGTTGGACAAGGCTTGCGGACTGCCTTGGTGACCGTAACCTGAGCATCATCTTCAGCATACAGCCCTTGAATATCCCCGGTGTTTAGTGCCGCCAGGGCTTCGTTGGATAAGTTGATAGCTGCCGCGGTAAAGGAGACGGTTTGCTTTCCGCTAGTCGCCGTATAAATCTTCTGTGAATCGGTACTGTGCACCGACAGCTGATCCGGCTGCTTGTCCAAGTGCCCGACCACTTCATTGACCTGGATATCAGCAACTTGCTGATAGTGGACAACGTCATATCCGCCGGCTTGATTTGCTTGAATCATGATCCCGGCAAAGTGGTCAACGTTGATAACCGTTACCAGACCATAGCGACCGCTGGACAAATTTGACTGATCCGCGTCCAGTTTAAGCGTCAGCATTTCATTATGCTCAGCTTGCCGCAAGCCCAAGAAGGCTGGCGTTCCTAATTCTGACAGCCGCTTGTCCCGGCCGCGCAGGGTCAGCTGGCCAGCTTTTACAAGCAGGTCCTGGCCCAAAGAGTCCCGCAAGGTCAGCCAGTCATTGCCTAAGCCGTTTTGGAAATCATCAATCAAGGATGAGTTCGGCTGCTCATTTGGCAAGGAGGCCGCGTGTTTTGGAAAAGCCGTCAGATCAACGTTTTCCTCTGGCACGCCAGTGTAAATCTTAGGCCAGGTACCAGTCCAGTCGACCGGGTAAAGCATCGTCTCCCGGCCGATATTGGTGATCTGGCTGAAACCGACTGCCGCTGGCCGCGTGCCTAAACAGGTCAGCCACCAGTTGCCTTGCGGGTCGGTAAACAGGTCTGCGTGACCAATGTTCTGCAGTGGCTCCTCCGCCCGGTCCCGGTTGGTGAAAAGCGGGTTGACACCGACCTCATCCGTGTAAGGTCCCCAAAGCTGCTCGCTCTTAAACATGGTGATCATATGCCCCTGGCCCGTGCCGCCTTCAGCCGTGAGCAGGTAATAAGTTCCGTCTTTCTTCAAAATGTGCGGACCCTCAATGTCCCGGCCACCGGTGCCATAAGTCAAAATCTTTGGCCCGTCCAGGATCTTCCCGGTTTCTAAGTCAATCTCAACCTGGCGGATCGCCTTCGTGCCCTGGTCGTCTACATAACCGGTAAACTGCACGTAAGTCCGGCCGGCTTCAAAAAACAGGTCCGGATCAATTCCCGGTACGTCGACTTCAATCCGGTTTTCGTCCCAGACAATCGCTGACCGGTCCTCGTTAAAGCGGCCCTTGATGATGAAAGTCTTGAATTCCGCGAAATTAGTCGTGATCACGTAAAAAACACCTTCATGATAACGAATGCAGACGGCAAAAATGCCTTCGTTGGATTTGGAAGTTCTTAGATCCGCCTGTTCTGGCCGCTTCGCGATCCCTGGCATCTGTTCCCAGGTCAAGAGGTCGGTGCTTTTAGCCAGGGCAATTCCCGGATAGTATTCAAAGGTGCTGTTGACCATGTAGTAAGTGTCGTTAACCCGCACGATGCTTGGGTCCGGGTACATGCCGCGCCGGATCGGATTTTGGTATTTAGTCGTCATAATTCATCATTCCTTAAATATGTATTTATGTAAAAAAATAAGCAATAGAAGTGAAAGCACTGCTTTTGACACATCTAATGGTACGCTAGCTGGCTAAGGGTCAGCCAGATTCAAAAGTTAGTTGTTATATGTCGGATTACCATCTACTTATAAAAACACCAGAAGCTGCCTAAATGCTTCTGGCGTCTTTATTCTCTATCTTAGTGCAGGCAAGTAATGAAAGTGATCAGCCCAAACACGATGCCTGGCGGGTTGGCGATGAACACCGGCCAGTCCTTGTACGTCTGCAAAATCGCGTACGCGCACCAAAAGGCGCTGTTGATGCAGGCAACCAGCGGCTGAACCGGGGTGCCGTATTGCCCGTGTAGGTTGTTAACGATCTGCGGGATGTAAGAAACATACATGGCAATGGACATGATGCTGGCCAAGCGGCCGACTAACCGGGCGGCTTTAGAATTATTCAATGCGAATTTCTCCTTTTTCTGTTTGCTGAAAACTAGGCCCGCCTGGCTTTGCTCCAGGCAGCGCCGATCTTTGCCAGGTGTCCAGGTGGTAGACTGTCGTGTCGGCGATGACCCCTTCCAAATCAAAAAGGGCTGCTTGAAACATTATGCTTTCCTTTCGCTTAACAGCGGGGGCGTAGTCAGAATCTGGTTAATCTTGGCCATTTCTTCAGCGGAAATGTTGATGAATGGTAGGATGGAGTTGACCTTGGCCAGGGACATCTCGCCAAAATGCTGCTGGTTACCAGGATCTCTGAAGAAGTTGATCGTGTCTGTCACCTGGCTCAGTCTTTCAACCAGTTCGCCGTCAGCCATGATCTCATTGATCGGTGAATCAGTCCGGTAGTGGCCGATAAAGTCATGGTCCGGCTGGTAGCTGATCTCGTAAGTGCCACTGGTCAAAGTGAAGCTGGCGCCCTTTTCCTGGCCGTTGACCATAACCGGGTGCTGGCTGGCCGCCTGCAGGGTGACATGGACCTGCTGTCCGAACGGAATTGCCAGCTGGATCTTGATCGTGTGTTGGTCGTCGGTTTCAATCTGGTAGCTGACCCGCAAGTCGCCGTAGTTGGACTGGTAGTGGCCGCTGACCTGCTTGAAGCGGTAGTCAAACAGCGGCTTGAAGCTGACTTCCTGGAAGCCCGGCGTGTGGTCGTGTAGGCCCAGCAGGTAGCGGTAGCCCCATTCCATGACCGCGCCCAAAGAGTAGTGGTTCAAAGAGTTCATGCCTTCTGAGCTGAACGTCCCGTCATCAAGCACTGAGTTCCACCTCTCCCAAACCGTGGTGGCCCCGTGCTTGACCGCGTACAGCCAGGACGGGTAGTCCTCGTTCAAGAATAGCTTGACCGCCAAATCATGCGCCCCGTGCTCTGACAGGGCCTGGCAGATAAACGGCGTGCCCACGAAGCCGGTCTTCAAGTGGTCCTTGTCCTTGCCCAGGCGTTTGATCAAGTCGCTGATGACATGACCTTCCTGGCTTGGATCGGCCAAGGAGAAGTAGAGGGTGAGGGCGTAGGCCGTCTGCGTGTCTATAGCCAAGCGGCCGTTGGCCGTCAGGTATTCATCCTGGATTGCTTTGCGGATGGCGTCAGCCTGCTTTTGGTATAAGACTGCGTCTTCTTGGTAACCCAAAAGGCCGGCTGTCTGGGCCAAAATCTTGGAAGAGTAGTGGTAGTAAACCGAAGCGACGAAGTCTTCATCAGTCTTGCCAGTCGGCAGGCCCGGGTTTTCTCCATCCAGGGCCAGTCAGTCGCCGAACTGGAAGCAGCCGGTCCACAGGTTTGGCGTAGTCGTGTGCCGGCTGATCCAGTCCACCCAGCTCTTCATGGCCGGGTAGTTCTGCCGCGAGACCGGGAACCACCAAAGTCTGATGGCCAAGAAGGGCTTCTACGCTAATCTTTACAACAGCCAGTTCCTGGGCAAACCAATCTGATTGACATAACATTTGATATGAAAAATAAAAAGATCTGCCTGAGCCAAGCTCAAGCAGATCTTTCATTTTGCCCTTTGACATTTTGAACACATGTTCTGTATAATAATTTTGTCGAGAAATTGCTTTTTATTTAAAAGACCCTCAGCTTGGCTGAAGGTCCGGAATTACTTGTCTTTCTTGTCTTGCTGCTTCTTTTGCTTGACCCAATAGACGATCCCGAAGGGAACCAGGTTTTCATCGCCGGCCAGGATGCGCTTGATGTTTGACCGGTGGCTCCACCAGATCAAGCAGACCAAGAGTCCGGACATGACGGTCAGGAAGCAGTCATGGTAGAAGAAGCTGGAAATGAAGATCAGCACTACGGAAATCAGGCTCGTGGCTGAGACCATGCTGGTGATGAAGAGCAGGGGGATGAAGTAGCAGGCGCACAGCAGGAAGAAGTGGACGTTGTAGCCCAGCAGAAAACCCGCGGTCGTTGCCACGGCCTTGCCGCCCTTGAACTTCAAGAAAATTGAGAAGGCATGGCCAAAGATGGCGGCTGCCCCAAAGACCAGGCACAGGTCGTGGCGGCCCAGCTGAAAGATCATCGGCAGGCAGGTCGCCAGGGTGCCTTTGAAGAAATCGACCAGGAAGACGATGGTCCCAGCCTTCGGGCCCAGCACCCGGAAAGTGTTGGTGGTTCCAATATTATGCGAGCCGTAATCCCTGATGTCCTTGTGGTAGAAGATTTTGCCAACCAGCACGCCGGTAGGAAAAGACCCGATCAAATATGCTAAAATTAAAAGCAATGCAAATTTTATTGCAAACATTCATATCAACTCCGTTTAATCTTGTTTTCTATTTTAACAAAGATTAGTATGAATTGATACGCAGTTTGCGATTCGAAAGTTTGGAGGAAAGCTATTTTGCCAAAAAACACCTATGATGATTCTTCAATTCAGATTCTGCACGGGCTTGAGGCTGTAAGAAAGCGGCCCGGCATGTACATCGGCTCCACGGATATCCATGGCCTGAACCAATTGGTCTACGAAATCGTCGACAATTCTGTCGATGAAGCCATGGCCGGCTTCGGCAAGGAGATCAACGTCACCATTCATGAGGACAATTCCGTGACCGTGCAGGACTTTGGCCGGGGGATGCCAACGGGGATGCACGCCTCAGGCCGCCCGACCATTGAGGTCATCTTGACCGTTCTGCACGCGGGGGGCAAGTTCACCGAGCAGAACTACAAGACTTCCGGCGGTCTGCACGGGGTCGGCTCGTCTGTCGTGAATGCCCTCTCCAGCTACATGAAGGTTCATGTGGTCAGAGACGGCAAGGCCTACGAGGAAGAGTTCCACAACGGCGGCCAGCCAATCGGTACCCTGAAGTGCCTGGGGGCGACCAAGGAAAAGACGGGGACGACCATTACTTTCAAGCCAGACCCGATGATTTTTTCTACGACCAAGTACAATTACGAAACCATCCAAGAGCGCATCCGCGAGTCGGCCTTCCTGCTCAAAGGCGTCAAGTTCACCTTGACCGATGAAAGAAAGCCGGAGCATCACGACGTTTTCGACTATGAAGACGGGATCCAGAGCTTCGTTGACTACCTCAACGAAGGCAAGACGGCGATTGGCAAGGTCTTCTACTTTGAAGGCGAGCAAGACGGGATGGAGATCGAGTTTGCCGGCCAGTACAGCGATTCTTACTCAGAAAACTTCGTCTCCTTCGTCAACAATGTCCGCACCGCTGATGGCGGCTCCCACGAAGTTGGGGCCAGAAGCGGCTTTACCCGGGCCTTCAACGATTACGCCAAGAAGCAGGGGCTGCTCGGCAAGAAGGACAAGAACCTGGAAGGGTCCGACTACCGGGAAGGCCTGAGCGCGGTCTTGTCCGTCAAGATCCCGGAAGAGATGCTGGAATTTGAAGGGCAGACCAAGGGCAAGCTGGGGACGCCGCAGGCCAGAAGCGCGGTCGACGCGGTCGTCTATGAGAAGATGTCCTACTACCTGATGGAAAACGGTGAATGGGCCCAAGACCTGGTCAAGAAGGCCCAAAGGGCCAGAGATGCCAGAGAAGCGGCCAAGAAGGCCCGGGATGAATCCAGAAACGGCAAGAAGCGCCGCAAGAAGGAAATTCTGTCCGGGAAGCTGACTCCGGCCCAATCCCGCAACCCCAAGAAGAACGAGCTCTTCCTGGTCGAAGGTGACTCCGCCGGCGGCAGCGCCAAGCAAGGGCGCGACCGGCACTTCCAGGCCATCCTGCCTTTGCGGGGCAAGGTCTTGAACACCCAGAGAGCCAAGCTGGCCGACATCTTCAAGAACGAAGAGATCAATACCATGATCCATACCATCGGCGCGGGCGTGGGCACGGAGTTCAAGCTGGAAGATTCCAACTACGACAAAGTCATCATCATGACTGACGCGGACGACGACGGGGCCCACATTCAGATCCTGCTTTTGACCTTCTTCTACCGCTACATGCGGCCAATGGTCGAAGCCGGCAAGGTCTACATCGCTCTGCCGCCGCTTTACCGCATCAGCAAGAAGGGCCAGGACCTCTATGCCTGGACCGACGAAGAGCGCGACGAGGATGAAAAGAAGGCCGGCAAGGGCTATGCCCTCCAGCGCTTCAAGGGGCTGGGCGAAATGAACGCCGACCAGCTGTGGGAAACCACGATGAATCCGGAAACGCGGATGCTGATCCGGGTCAGAATCGACGATGCCCAGCTGGCTGAGCGCCGGGTCACCACTTTGATGGGGGACCAGGCCTCAGCCCGCAGAAAGTGGATCGAGGAAAACGTCAAGTTCCGCATGGGCGAGGAAGAATCAATTTTGGACAAGGTAAACGATTAGGAAAGGTGATTTTGCTTTATGCCAGAAACTCACGAAAGAATTCGTGAAATGCCGCTTGAGCAGGTCATGGGCGAACGCTTTGGCCGCTACTCCAAGTACATCATTCAAGAGCGGGCCCTGCCTGACATCAGAGACGGGCTCAAGCCAGTGCAGCGGCGGATTCTGTACGCCATGTACCGTGACGGCAATACTTACGACAAGCCATTCAAGAAGGCGGCCAAGGCCGTCGGTAACATCATGGGTAACTACCACCCCCATGGCGACAGCTCCATCTATGGGGCTCTGGTCTTCTTGTCACAAGACTGGAAGATGCGCGAACCCCTGATTGAAATGCACGGGAACAACGGGTCCATGGACGGGGACAGCCCGGCTGCCATGCGTTATACCGAATCACGCCTGGCCAAGATTTCTAACGTCTTGCTGGAAGACATCGACAAAGAAACGGTGCCGATGGTGCTCAACTTTGATGACACCGAATATGAGCCGACCGTGCTGCCGGCCCGCTTCCCCAATCTGCTGGTCAATGGCTCGACCGGGATTTCTGCCGGCTATGCTACGGAAATCCCGCCGCACAACCTCAGCGAGGTGCTGGATGCCTCCATCCACCTGCTCAAGCACCCAGACGCTACTCTGGCCGATTTGATGCAGTTCGTGAAGGGCCCGGACTTCCCGACTGGGGGGATCGTCATGGGTACCAAGGGGATCGTGGACGCCTACAGAAGCGGCAAGGGGCGGATTCAGGTCCGCGCCAAGACCAGCATCCAGGAGATTCGTGGCCACCGGGAAGAGATCGTGGTTACGGAGATTCCCTACCTGGTCAACAAGGCCCAGCTGGTCAAGAAGATCGATGAGATCCGCGTGGCCCGGGAGCTTGATGGGATTTCGGAAGTCCGCGACGAAACTGACCGCCACGGCTTGTCGATTGTCATCGAACTGAAGAAGGATGCCGATGCCCAGAACATCCTGAACTACCTGCTCAAGAACACCGACCTGCAGGTATCCTACAACTTCAACATGGTGGCGATCGACCACATGACTCCTGTACAGGTAGGCCTTAAGCGGATTTTGCAGGCCTACCTGGAACATGAAGAAGAGGTCGTGATCAAGCGGACCAAGTTTGACCTCGGCAAGGCAGAAGGGCGCTTGGAGATCATCAACGGCTTGATCAAGGCCATGAGTATTCTGGACCAGGTCATCAAGACCATCCGTGCTTCCAAGAACAAGGCTGACGCCAAGAAGAATCTGGTCGCGGAATTTGCCTTCAGTCAAAGGCAGGCGGAAGCCATCGTCTCCTTGCAGCTGTACCGTTTGACCAATACTGACGTCGTTGCCCTGCAGAAGGAGAAACAGGAATTGGAAAGCAAGATTGCTGCCTTCAATGAGCTCTTGTCCAACAAGAGCGCCCTGCAAAAGCAGATCATCAAGGAATTGCGGGCAGTCAAGCATGACTTTGGCAATGACCGGCGGACCGAAATCAGCGATGAGACCGCCAAGGTTGAAGTCGATGAGAAGGCCTTGATCGCTGACGAAGACGTCCGGGTGCTGATTTCCCGGGATGGCTACATCAAGCGGTCATCCTTGCGGTCCTTCCAGTCGACTGATTCAACTGAAAACGGCCTGCCGGAAACTGATGAGGTCGTGTTTGAGCAGACCTTGTCGACTTTGACCAACCTCTACCTGTTCACCAATCACGGCAACTTGATCTACCGGCCAGTGCACGAGCTGGTGGAGACCAAGTGGAAGGATATCGGCCAGCACTTGTCTCAGGAATTGGGACTGGCGCATGACGAGGCGATCATCAAGGTCTTTGCCCTGAAGAGCCTGGACGATGAAAACGCGGTCTTCCTCTTGGCCACTAATGACGGCTTTATCAAGCAGGTTGCCTTGTCCAGCCTGCAGCCGACCCGGACCTACAAGTCTCGGGCCATCATGGCCATGAAGATGAAGACGGCTGATTCCCGGGTCATTGCCGTGGACATGCTGGACAAGCGGGCTGAGTACGAGACAACTTTGTTTACCAACCAGGCCTTTGCCCTCAAGTATGCCGTCTCCGAGGTGCCAGAAACTGGGGCCAAGGCAGCCGGGGTCAAGTCGATCAACCTGAAGGAGGATGACTTTGTCGTTGGGCTCTTGGTAAATGAGGTCAAGTACGATGGCCTCTACAAGGTCGGAATCATCACCCAAAGAGGGGCCTTCAAGCAGCTTAAGCTGGACCTGATTCCAGTGACCAGCCGGGCCAAGCGGGGCGTTTTGGTCTTGCGGACTTTGAAGCAGCAGCCGCACCGGATTGCCGGCCTGGCCTTCTACGCGCAAAACCATGAGCTGCTGCTGACCACCTCAAGCCTGCGCCAGCAGACGATTCTGACGACGGATCACCCGTTGGGCGACCGGCAGACCAACGGCTCATTCGTGGTCGATGTCAAGACTGATGGGGAGCCGCGCAGCCTGAAGCTGGGCCGGCCGGTTTCCGACCAGCCCCGGGACGTCTCCAGCCTCTTTTAGCGCAAGCAAAAGAAAAAAAGAATTTAGGCAAAAAGATTGAACAAAAGCCGCTTTTTTTAGTAGACTTAAAGAGGATTAAATTTTGAATTAGAGAAGGGACAATTCAAATGGAAAAAGAACTTGTTTTTGGTCACAGAAACCCAGATACTGACGCAATTGGCACCGCCATTGCCTACTCATACTTCCAGAACCAGCACGGCTACAACACTGAAGCCGTAGCCTTGGGCGAAGCAAACGATGAAACTGCCTTTGCCTTGAAGAAGTTTGGCTTTGAAGCACCTCGCGTTGTCAAGACCGTTTCAAACGAAGTCAACGCCATTATGCTGGTTGACCACAACGAACCTCAACAAAGCGTTGAAGACCGCGACAAGGTCAAGGTAACCCACGTGATCGACCACCACCGGATCAGCAACTTCGCGACGATCGACCCATTGTTCTACCGGGCTGAACCAGTTGGCTGCACCTCAACCGTTTTGTGGGAAATGTTCCAAGAACAAAACATGGAAATCCCAGCCAACATTGCTGGGATCATGCTGAGTGCCATCATTTCCGACACCTTGCTCTTGAAGTCACCAACCACGACCGACACTGACAAGAAGGCCGTTGAATCACTGGCCAAGATTGCTGGCGTCGACTACCAGGAATACGGTCTGGAACTGCTGAAGGCCGGCACCAACATCGCTGCCAAGAGCGTTGAAGAATTGATCGACCTTGACGCCAAGAGCTTTGAACTGGCAGGCAAGACGGCTCGCATCGCCCAAGTCAACGTCGTTGACGTTCCAGAAGCCCTGGAACGCAAGGAAGGCTTCCTGAAGGCCATGAAGGATGCCTCAGCAAAGAACGGCTACGACTTGTTCATGCTGGTGATCACCAACGTGCTTGACTCTGACTCCGAAGTGCTCTTCGTTGGCGACGACGAAAGCCAAAAGGTCTTTGCCAAGGCCTTCGGCAAGGAACTGAAGGACTCAGAAGCCCACTTGCCAGGCGTCGTATCACGCAAGAAGCAAATCGTGCCACCATTGACCCGTGCTTTTGAAGGCTAAGAAGCCCGATCAGCAAGGTGAATTTATAGACCAATTAAGCGCTAGCCTGACGGCTGGCGCTTTTTTGCCACCAATGAAACAAAGCCTATCCGTTACTACAATTATTATTAAAAACAAAAAAGCGCGGCTTCGCCGCGCGATAAAAAACAAAGTAAACAGTCTAGCTCAATTGCAGGAAAAAGCAAGGACTAGACTGTTTTTTTACAGCTGTTTCAGCTGCTCATAGTCGTTCTTGAGGTCTGAAGCAAGATAGACCGGGACTTGCACATGCTCAATGTCAGTCTGCCCATACAAGGCCATCAGCGCTGCCAGCTGGTCTTTCCAAGATTCGATTTCCAGGTACAGCTCTTCTTGGCCATGCTGCAAAAGAAAGTGCAGGAAGCAATTGGCCACGCCAACGAATTTTCCGCCCAAGGCCAAGCCTTTAAAGACGTCTAACGCGTTTCTGACGCCGCCAGAGACAATCAGCTTGTCAGTTAATGGATGAGCCAGAAGGGCGGCCAGAGCGGTCGGCAGACCTAAGTCATTCAAGTAGGGGATTGGGCTTTGCCGGCGGGAATTTTCAATTTGGGAGAAGTTGGTCCCGCCAGCACCGCCGATGTCGAACCATTCAAAGCCAGCTGCCTGCAGCTGGCGGATGGAGATTGGGTCAAGGCCGGAGCCGACTTCCTTGATCACGATCGGGACGCTGACGGCCTCGCGGATCTCTTTCAGCCGCTCCAGCCAGCGGAAGTCCCGGTCGCCTTCGGGCATGGCAATTTCCTGGGCGACGTTCAAGTGGATCTGCAAGGCGTCCGCCTCCAGCTCTTTGACGATCTCTTTGACGCTTGCGGCTGGGGTCAAGGGGTTGACATTGGCGAAAAGCAGACCATCGGGATTGGCTTCCCGGGCCACGTAGAAGGATTCAAGCTGGCTGGCTTCTTTGGTCAAGATGCTGGCGGAGCCTAAGGCCATGGCCAGCTTGGCCTTGGCCGCGACATAGCCCAAAGACTGGTTGATCTGCTTGGACTTCTCTGATCCGCCAGTCATCGCGTTGATGAAGAAGGGGGCAGACAGCTGCTTGCCAAACCAGTTGACAGCCAGGAGCTCCCGGTCAACGACAGTTTCCGGCAGGGCGGGACGCAGGAGGCGGACCTGGTCAAAAGAATTGGAATTTTCGGCATTAAAAAACATCTGAGTCAAAGCCAGATGTTCTTCTTTTCTTGTTGATCTTTGAGACATCGAAAACCTCTTAGTAAGTTAATTCAGATTGGTGAATGTGAAAGGCCAAAGGCAAGATCTTGTTCTTGAGCCATTCCTTTCTGAGTCGGTCGACATCAGTATTTTCATCGGTGATCACGATCCCGCAGTCGCCGTTGCCGGCACCACTGGTCTTGGCCGCGCCGCCGAACTTGTTGGCAATTTCGATCAGCTCAGTCAAGCGGGGGATTTCGATCGCGATGTTGTTCATCGCGGCAAAGTGCTGCAAAAGGCGCCGGTTGACGGAAATTTGGTGCTTAATGAGGTCAATCTTGCCTTCTTCAAAGCCCTTGATCATCTTGAGCACGCACTTGCGTGAATCTTCAAGGAACTTCATGTATTCCGTCTTCAGGACTTGCTTGTTGGCATTGGTCTTGTCAACAAGGCGGGAGGTTGAGGCTGGCTGCTGGCTCCAGCCAATGAGGAGCTCCATGCCTTTAGGCGGAAGCAGGGTTTGGATCTTCAAGCCTGGCCAAGCTTCGCCCACGACGTCTGACAAGGACTTGGAAGCCAGCTGCTCTTTCAGCCAGACCTTGTCGAAAGTCTGGTAGGCAATCCAGCCGCCGTAAACGCTGGCGGCAATATCGCCGGCACTCCCGTTGCCTTGAACTGAGTAGTGGGAAATGGTGGACAGCTTGTAGATCAGATCCTTGCTTGCCTTGACCCCGTAGAAGTGCAGAATGGCCTTGACCGTAGCGACCGTTACTGCCGCTGAGGAGCCTAAGCCGTACTTCTTGCCGTCAGCTGAGTCTAAATCAGAGTTGACGCGCAGGTCGTAGACGCCCATCTTGACTTTTTGTTCCAAGCAGTATCTTTCCGTGAAGGAAATGGCTGAAAGAATGTATTCAAAGGGGTTGTCCCGGTTGTCGATCACCATCTTGGAACCGCGGCGGACCCAGTGAATTGAGTCTTGTGAGTATTGCTTGGAGTGAATCAAACCAGTATCGCCCTTGCTTGGGGTGATGGAAACTTTAACGTATTGGTCAAGCGCGACCAAAATTGCAGGACAATCCTGCTCCAATACGGCGTATTCGCCGGCAATATAAAGTTTGCCTGGTGCTTTTTCAGTAATCAAAAAAACTCTTCCTCTGTTCTATCTTGAATATAACCTTAATCCTGATACGAAATGCCTGGACCAAAGCCAGCTTCAATAATCTTAACACGTTCAAAAGCCGTCTCAAAATTATTTATGATTTTTTTACAATTTTGCGACTGGCACAGAATCTTAACATTCGGACCCGCGTCAATCGTGTAATAGCATTCTACACCTTTTTCCCGTAAATTGCCGACAAGCTTGATCGCTTTGATCGTATCCGGCTCAAAATAAGTGAAGCCTGGCTGGGCGGTCAAGGTCAGTGAATGCATCTCGCTGGCATTGAGCTCGGCCAAAGAACCCAGCTTGGTGAAGTCGCCTGTCTTGATCGCGTCCTCCATGTCTGCCAGCTCCTGGTCGTTTCTGTCCAGCCAAGTCTGGTAGAAGGGGGAAGTCTTGCTGGCTTCCATGCCTTTAGTGGATGAAATCTTCTTTGGCTGATCATTGAGCTCAACCGCCAGCAATTTTAAATCCATCTTCGGGCTTTCAACAAGCGGGTAAGCAAAAGAATCAGCGTCGCTGCTCCCTTTCTGCCAGACGGCAAAGCCGCCGTAGATTGACCGGGAGGCGGAGCCAGATCCCATCCGGGCCATCCGGGAGAGCTCTTGCCGGTCAACATCCAGCTGGTAGTGGTCGGCAAAAGCCGCCGCCAGAGCCGCAAAAGCGGAACTGGATGAGGCCAGGCCGGCCGCGGTCGGAACGTGGTTGGTGGATTCAACGGCCAGAGAGCCGGAGACGCCAAAGCGCTCCTGCATCAGCTTGAGATAGTTGAACACGCGGCTGGCGGCCGGACCCTCTTGCTTGACTCCGTTTAAAGAAAAGGACATCTCGCTGGCGTCAGTCAGCTTGGTTTCACTATAAAAGGCGTCCAGGGTCATGGACAGACTTGACATGAGCGGCAGGCGCAGCTTGGCGTCCTTCTTGCCCCAGTATTTGATCAGGGCGATATTGGTATGCGCGCGGGCAGTTCTACTCATTTGTTCTCCAACTTTCTTTTATTTTTGTTTATTGTTTTATCGTCATCATTTGGTGGTGTATTTTTCTTACAGTCTCTATTTTATAGTACAAATCGGGACAAAAGAAAAAATCTAGAAAAATTTCTAGATTTTTTCTATTTTTAGCTAGATTTCTTCAATCCAGTGGTGAGCGATCAAATCATGGCAGTCAGCCGCGATCTTCCGGGCACTGGCCCCATCCTTGCACAGGGCAATCACGATGCCGCCGAGCCCCCCGCCGGAGAGCTTGCAGCCAAGTGCCCCGTCTTTTGCGGCAATTTGGCACATCTGGTCGATTTTTGGGGTTGAAAGGCCAAAAGAAGCCAGAATGGTCTGAGCTTCATTGAAGCAGGTCCCAACGGCGGCTGGATCCTGTTTGACCCAGGCATCTTCAACTTGGTCAGCCAGGCTGCCTAAGCGCTGCATGTCCGCTTTCGCCGCCGGCGACTTTTCCAGGAGCCGGGCGACCATGGTGACGGCTTCCCGGGTATTGCCCAAGTCCCCGGTATCCATAATCAGCAGGGTTGCTCCCAGAGTTCCTTCCAGCGCCTGCGGGCCGGCTTGCTTGTTGAAAAAGACCAGGCTTTCGGAATTGACCGTTGCCGCGTCCAGGCCGGAAGCCTTGCCGTGGTTGATAGTTTCGGCATGGTTGGTGATGTCCATGACGTCTTGCTCAGTCAGCTTAAGGCCGAGGAACTGGCTCAAGGCCTTGGTCGTCCCTAAGGCCACGGTGGCGGAAGAACCTAAGCCGCGCTCAATTGGAATTTCGCCGGTGTAGGTCAGCTTGACCGGGATTTCTTTCCCGGCCCGCTTGCATAATTCACGTACGACGTATTTGAGGCCGTTATAGTCATCTGGGGCCTCAAAAAATGGGCCATGGTAAAGGGCAGTATCCATCCAGGCCGTCCCAGCCGTTTCCTCAACGCTGGTCGTGATATGGAGGGCCTTGATTGGCATTGCCAGGGCATCATAGCCATAAACAACTGAATGTTCGCCAATCAAGATTACTTTGCCATGAGCCGTACAAGAAGTTTGCACTAATTAATCACCTCAATCGATATTTGTCTGCTTCTGTATTTGAACTAGAAAAATTTCCAAAAAACTGTCTTGCTTGCTAAAATTTAATTATTGAGTCATTCGCTGATAAGCAAGGAGTGAAAACCGTGATCAAGATTTTAACTGGACGTCAATACGATCCGTTGCAAGACGAGCTTCTCAGCCGCGCCGCCAAGTGCTACCTGGCCGACCGGCAAAAAGAAACTTTTGTTATCGTTCCAAACCATATCAAGTTTAACACAGAAGTGGCGACGATAGAAAAGGTCGCGCAAATTCAAGGGCAGGATGAAACCAGCGTCAAGAATCTGCACGTCCTGTCTTTCTCGCGTCTGGCTTGGTATTTGTTCAAAAAAGCGGACATCAGCCTGCCGGAAAGCCTGGATGACGCGGCCGCGGTCATGATCCTGGAGAAAATCGTCAACCAGGAGCAGGAGAAGCTGCGGCTTTTTCAAAATACCCACGCCAACCAGGGGATGATCAAGCAGCTCTACAATACGATCCTGCAAATTCATACCGGCCGTCTGGATTTGGCCGGCCTGCTTGACGACGCGGCCAATCCCGCGGTCGCTGGCGACCTGGACACGGAAACGGCTGACAAGCTGCACGACCTGAACATCATCTATGACCGCTTCTTGGCCACCATTCTCCAGAAGCATTTCGCGACAAAGGATGAGCTGAACATTGAGCTCAACGATGTTCTGCAAAACAACCCCCAGCTTTTGGCTGGCAGCTCCTTCTTCTTCACGGACTTCAGCCACTTCAGCATTCAGGAAAAGACAACCGTGCAGCTGCTGGCCGTTTACGCGGAGAACCTGACCCTGGCCTTCAAGACAGCTGACGGCAAGATCGCCGGCGGGGTTCTGCCAGGCGACTATGACTATGTCGTGCAAAAGACCATCCGCGACCTGCTGGGCTATTTTAGAGAACACCAGCTGCCTTTTCAAACTGAAGCCGGCAATTTCTTAGGCCACAAAGGGGCAGGCAGTCCCGGCCAGGCCGACTTGAACCAGCTGTGGCTGCAAGGCAGCCAAGCTAGGGCCAGCCTGCAGAACCTGACCCTGGTCAAGGCCGACTCCCGCTACGCCGAAGCCTATTTTGTGGCGCGGACGATTTACCAGCAGGTGGTGACTGGCGGAGCCAGCTATAACGACTTTTTGGTGCTTGCCCCCAACCTGCAGGAGTATGAAACCTATCTGTTGCCCATTTTGCGCCAGAACCGGATTCCCTTTTTTGACGACCTGCAGCAGCAGATGAAGTACCACCCCCTGGCCATCTTTTTGGAAGACTTGGCCAAACTGTACGCGGAGCCGGGGCAAACCGGGGCCATCTTGGGGATTATGAAGACCCGGCTGCTGATTCCGCGCGGCTACTTTATCAAGGCAGCCCAAAAGCACGGGCTTGACTGGTATGCTCCTGAAAGCCAAAAGGACCGGGCCGTCTGCCAGGAGGCTGAGCGGGCCTACTTGCGCGACGTCGACCGCTTGGAGACCTTCGTTCTCTCCCACGGGATCACCCACTCCTTGTGGAACAAGTCTTTTAAAGACTTTGCCAAGGCCCAGATCACTTATCTGGACCTTGACGACAAGCTGATCAAACGCCTGGACAGCCTGCGCGAGTATTTTGTCAGCCGCCTGGCTAAGCTTGCCGGTCAGCTGAAGCAGGAAACAGACAGCCAGACCGCGGTCACGGACTTCTTTACCTTTTTGACTGGCGAAGGGGTCAGCGACCAGCTGGACCGCTGGCGCGGCAGTGCCAATGACGCGGGCGACTTGCAGCAGGCCCAGTGGCCGGAGCAGGTTTGGAACTTGCTGCTGCAGCTGCTGAAGGACTATTTGCTGATCAATCCTGAGCAATTTAATGCCCAGTCCTTCTTCAAGATGCTCCAAGCTGCCTTCAGCGAAGCCGAATTTGCTACGATTCCTTCGACATTGGACGCGGTTACCCTGTCTGAATTGGGGATGGTGCAAAAGGCCAGGTACAAGCAGGTCTTTATTATTGGCGCCAGCAGCGGCAACCTGCCTAAGATTGAGAACAAGCCGGCCTTTTTGACCAGCGAGAACCTGGCCCAGCTGGACCAGTTCTTTGACGAGGACTCCTACCTGGAAGACCGGCAGGACTTGAACAACCTGGACCAGGAGTACCAATTTGGCGGTGCGCTGGCTTTGGCTTCTGAGCGGGTATATGTTTCCTATCCAGTCATCAATTCCAATAACGACCCCCTGGAGCCGTCGCCGTACTATGAGCGGCTGCTGAATCTGGCTGGCGGGCGTGAATATGCCCAGCATGACCTGCCAAAGATCGAAGCAGGGGACCAGGAGCTGGCCAAGCAGCTGCTCTTGTTCATGACTACCCCACAGGCCAGCGTGGGCTACTTGACCTATGCCAACCTGCTGGCCAAGGGGCAAAGCCGCTTTTTGACCAAGCTGCTGGAGCTGACTGAGCGCTATATTCCAGACCGTCTGGCCGCCATCAAACAGGGGATGGCTTTTGACAACAACCCTGAAAATATCTCCCTGGAGCTGGCTGAGCGCCTTTATGGCAAAAACATGTCCTCTTCTGTCTCGCAGCTGGAGAGTTACTACAAGAACTCGTATGAGTACTTCCTAAACTATGGCCTGCGCTTGAGAAGACGGGCAGAAAACGAGCTGGACGTCATTCAAGCCGGCAACTACTTCCACCGGACCTTTGAGCTGCTGGTCAAAGAGCTCAAGGCGCAAGGGAAGAACATCGCGGAGATGGACAACCTGGAACTAGAGCAGTTTTTGGCTGAAATCCGCCGCAAGATTGCTCAAGAGCCAATCTACCAGCAGCTGCTTAACGATCCTTTCAACCAATACCTGTTCCATGCCTTCGACAAGACCACCAGCAAGGTGGCCAGGGCATACAGGGATGAGCAGCAAATGACGCGGATGCATGCCGTCTTCGCTGAGCTGCCTTTTGGGCCAACGGAAAAGATCGCGGGTCTGGAGCTTCCGCTCAAAAAGTTCGCTGGCAAGCGCAAGGTCAATATCCGCGGGAAAATCGACCGGGTTGACCTCTTCCAGGGCGAAAAGCACGTTTTGGGCCAATTGATTGACTATAAGTCGTCCGAGCACCAGTTTAAGCTGGCTCCATTTGCCAACGGGATTGACCTGCAGATGATCACTTACTTGGACGTGCTGCAGAAGAATGCCCACCTGCTGGCCGCTGAAAAGCAGCTGGACCTGCTAGGAGCTTTCTACCAGTACGTGACCAGGAAGCTGAACTCCATCAACGCCACTGGCAGCAATGCCGTCCTTGATGCCAAGCTTCTGCCAAAGGCAGACAAGCTGGGCGGGGAGAACTGGCTGGCCCTTAAGGGGGTCTATGTCGGCAATCCGGACTGGTTCGCGGAAGTCGACGACGTCATCAAAGAGGGACTGGACCAGGAAGCAGCCGGCTACAAGTCGCGGATCTACAGCCGGGTCGTGACCAAGAAGGGCGGTGGCTTGCGGCAGACGCCGACGGAATTTACGGAAGACGAGCTGCAGCTGCTGCTGGAATATGCCGAGTACTTGATCGAGCAGGCGGCAGATGAGATCTTCAGCGGACAGATCAAGCTGAATCCATACCGGATGGGGGCGGAAAACGGTCTGCGCTACAGCGACTTCAAGGATATCTTCTTCTTTGATGAGCAGCTGCCGGAAAACCACTACCACGAGATTCAAAGCATGAACAAGGATGAGCTGCTGGCAGCCGCCAGACAAGCTTTAGGCAAGGAAGAAACGGAGGACGCGGAATAATATGTCAAGCAAAGTCAAATATACGCCAGCCCAAGAGGCCGCGATCAATACCAGAAACAGCGACATCCTGATCTCTGCCTCGGCGGGCTCTGGCAAGACCAGCGTCTTGGTTGAGCGGGTGATCAAGGAGGTCATTGCCGATCAGATGCCGGTTGACCAGCTGCTGGTCATCACTTTTACCAATGCCGCGGCTGAAGAAATGAAAAAGCGGATCAAGCAGCGGCTTGAAGAAGAGAGCCGCAAGCCGGGCCTGTCCAAAGAGGAGCGCAATTTCCTGACTCGGCAGCTGACCAGTCTGGAGACGGCCAACATCTCCACGATCGACTCTTTTTGCTTGGACGTGGTTCGCCGCTTCTATTACACGATTGATTTGGATCCAGACTTCTCAATCCTGACGGATGAGACCCAGCAGAGCCTGCTCAAAGATCGGGCCTTGCGGGAGGTCGAGCACGACTATCTGGAAAGCCCGGACCCAGTCCAGAAGCAGAAGTTTGAGACTTTCTATGATGCCTTTTTGGGCGATCGCAATGCCGATGCCTCGAGAGACCTGCTCAACGCCCTTTACAACTACGCGATGGCCAAGCCCGACTATGAGGACTGGCTGAGCGATTTATGCCGGCCATACCAAGTGCCGACCAGCGACCTCGTGGACAGTCCCCTTTGGCAAAAGCAGATCAAGCCTTACCTTTTGGCCGCTTTTGGCGACCTGCGGGAGAAGGTCGCGGAAGTTTTAGCGCTGGCGGACATGGAGCAGGCAGCCATGGACAAGATCCGCAAGCTCTATGAGCTTGAAGCGGCCCATCTGGACCAATATCTGGATAGCCTGAACACTGATGACCCATACGACGTGCAGCTGGCCAAGGCCCGGGACTGCATTTTTGAGGGGACCTTAAGAAAGGTCAAGGCCTGCCCGGAAGCCAGCCTGGAAGCGGCAGAAGTCCGCAATGAGGTCAAAGACCGGGTCAGCAGCCTCTTTTTGGCCTTTTACGCGGTTGACAACCAGCAGCAAAAGGAGCTGATGGACAAGGGCTATGAGGTCAGCCAGATCATCGCGGAAGTCGAACTGGCCTTCATCGAGCGCTTTGCCAAGATCAAGCGCGGCGAACGGGTTCTGGACTTCAGCGACATGGAGCAGTTTGCCTACAAAATCCTGACCAAGCAGGATGAAGGCGGCGATCTGGCCCGTTCCTTCTACCAAAACAAGTTCAAGGAAATCATGGTCGATGAATACCAGGATACCAACGCCCTGCAGGATGGCCTGATTCAAAGCCTCAAGCAGGAGGGAAAGAACAACGTCTTCATGGTCGGCGACGTCAAGCAGTCCATTTACGGCTTCCGCCAGGCTGAGCCCAGTCTTTTCATCGCCAAGTATGACGACTTTGGCCAGGCCGGCCCAGAGAGCGGCAAAAAGCGGATCATTTTCCCGGAAAACTTCCGCTCCAGCCAGCCAGTGGTCGACAACGTCAACATGATTTTTGACCCGGTCCTGACCAAGGACTTCGGCGGCATTGACTACAAGAGCGAAGGGCAGCTGAAGTACGCCGCCGGCTATAACAAGGACTTGAACCTTTCCGCCGCAACAGAAGTGCTTTTCCATGAAAATCTGTCCGTGAAAGCAGCCGAAAGCGACGCCGACGATGACGGCGAGGCAATGGATCCAACTGACGTGCAGATGATCATCAGCCGGATTCAGCAAATGGTCAAGAGCCAGATGCAGATCTATGATCCCAAGACTAAGACCAAGCGGGCGATCAAATACGGCGACATTGCCATCTTGACCAGAGCCAAGTCCAACAACCTGGCCATCAAGCAGACCTTTGACAGATACGAGATTCCCCTCTTTGTCATGGACGTTGAAAACTACTTCCAGACCTTTGAGCTGACGGTAGTCATGTCCTTCTTGAAGGTCATCGACAATCCTGACCAGGACATCCCTCTGGTCGCCGTCCTGCGCTCACCGATCTTCAACTTCACTTCCAGCGACTTTGCCAACATCCGCCTGGCCCAGCGGTCAGTCAGCTTCTTTACGGCTATGGAAAGCTATGCCCGCCGCCATGATGATGAGCTGGCCGGAAGAATCCAGGGCTTTTTTGACCTGCTGGATGACTTGCGCGACTTTGCCAACAGCCACCGGATTTCCGAGCTGCTGTGGACCATCTACCAGAAGACTGGCTTTTTGGAAATGGTCACGGCCATGGCCAATGGCGAGCAGCGGCGGCTGAACCTGACGGCCTTGTATGAAAGAGCGACGGCTTATGAGAGCTCGGGCTTCCGTGACCTGTACCAGTTCATCAATTTTATTGCCCGCATGCGCAAGAACCAAAAGGATCTCTCACAGCCAATTTCCAGCGAAAGCGCTGAAGACGCGGTTAAACTGATGACGATTCACGCTTCAAAGGGGCTGGAGTATCCAGTCGTCTTCCTGGTCGGCCTCCAAAAGCGCTACCTGATCAGCTCCGATCTGTCCGGCAGCTGGGTCTTGGACGCGGAAGGGCTGGGGATGGCCTTCCCGTCCCCTGTCAAAGCACCGGAGGTCATGGCAGATACCTTGTTCAAGTCCTGGCTGAAGATCATCAAGAAGCAGAAGCTGCTGGAAGAAGAAGCCCGCTTGCTGTACGTCGCCTTGACCCGGGCCAAGCAGAAGCTGGTCTTAGTCGCCGATATCCCCGTGTCAGCCAAGACGCCTCTTGCCAGCAAGGAAGCGGCCTGGAGCCGGCAGATCAAGGGCGGTCAGGTCTCCCTGATCGATAAGATGAACGTCAACAAGCCCCTTGACTTCCTGGCGCCATCCTTGGCCAAGTATAAAGAGCAAGAGCATGCCAGCGACTTGCACGTCAAGGACTTGGCTGACGGCGATGACGGCCGGCTCCGGTTCGTTCACTACACTGATGCGCAAGATGAGCCAATCTTGCCAGAAGAAAGTGAAAAGCCGGCAGCAGAAGCCACTTTGTCCAAAATTGAGCTGGAAGCGGTCAATTGGACCAAGAAGTTTTTTGACTTCGAATATCCTAATCAAGCCGCTACGACCACGACGGCCTACCAGACCGTATCGGAAATCAAGAAGGCGGTTGGGGACCCCGACGACAAGGAACTGGAGAATTCCCACACGCCGGAATTGGCCGCCACCAACCGCTACCTGCAGCCAATTGACACAGAGCCGGACTTCTTGTTCAAGAAGGGGGCTTCAGCGGCGGAAATCGGGACGGCCACCCACCTGGTCCTGCAGTATTATGACTATTCGCAAGAACCCAGCCGGCAGAATCTGGATGAGCAGATCGACCAGCTGGTCAAAAGCGACAAATTGACCCAAGCCCTGGCCGAGCAGATCAACCGCGACCACCTTCAGTGGTTCATCTCCAGCACTTTTGCCAGCCGTTTCCGTGAACATCCTGAGCGTCTCTACCGGGAGCAGAACTTCTCGATCATCCTCAATCCAGGCCGTCTGTTTGCCAGTTTGCGCGATTTTCCGGGCAAAATTTTGGTCCATGGGACAATCGATGGCTATTATGCCGGTGAAAATGGTATTATTTTATTTGACTACAAGACTGACCACGTTGACCGGGCAAACTTGGAGGCTTCAATCGCGGAATTGCAGGAAAAATACCGCGGGCAGCTGAAGCTCTATGAGAAGGCACTGAATGAGATCAGCGACCCCGGCCAAAGCAAGCGAAAAGTGGCTCATAAGTACCTGATTCTGCTGGACTGCCAGCAGATCGTGGAAGTCACCGGATGAGGAAGCAGAAGCAATTAACAATATTTACAACAATTAACAGCAATATCACGAATGGAAAGGAGTGGACGCATGGGACAATTTTTTGACGATGAGACTTTTGCCGTCGTCGACTTGGAAACGACTGGAACCCGGAAAGAAGAGGGACACCGGATCATTCAGTTCGGCTGCGCGATTGTCAAGAAGCGCCAGGTCGTCAAGACCTATTCTTTGATGATCAATCCGCATGCCGAGATACCGCTAGCGGTCACCAACCTGACCGGCATCAGCAATGAGATGGTTGCCAGTCAGCCGGACTTTGCCCACTACGCGGCCAAGATCCGCAAGATCCTGACGGGCACGGTCTTTGTGGCCCATAACGTCAATTTTGATTTTCCCTTTTTAAACTATGAGCTGGAGCAGGCCGGGCTTGACCCCTTGGACATCAAGGCCGTGGATACGGTTGAATTGGCCAAGATCGCCTTTCCAACCCAGCCGTCTTACAAGCTGCGGGATTTGACCGCCAGCCTGCAAATTTCCCACAAGAATCCCCACAAGGCCGATTCTGATGCCTATGGAACCGCGATTCTGCTGGTCAAGATCATCGAGAAGCTGGAGCGGTTGCCGCAGGCAACTTTGAACTTGCTCGGGACGATGGCGCCCAAACTGATCCGCGACACGGGCTGGATCATCAAGACGATTGCCGACGGCTCGCGCAAGAAGCGGCGCAAGCTGCCCAAAGATAAGATCCAGGTCCAGAATCTGGTCTTGCACAAGCAGGAGCTGCCAGTCGTCCAAGAAGGGCGGCAGGCGGAATTTCCAGTAAGCAATGAGGCCAAAAAGAAGCTCTTCAAAAATCAGATCAACTACCGCCAGCCCCAGGTCGACCTGATTGACTACATGCATGAGTTCGTCAATGATGACCGCCAGCGGATTTTGCTGGTGGAAGCACCCAACGGAACTGGGAAGACTTTTGCCTACTTGTTTGCCTATGCCTACCAGCTCTATTCTGGCCGCAAGCTGGTCATCGCCACGCCGACCAAGGTTTTGCAAGAGCAGCTTCTGAACCAGGAGATTCCCCAATTGCTCAAGGTGACTGGCCTGGGGCTGAACGCGGAAATGGTCAAAGCTTCCAGCCACTACCTGGATCTGGACGGCTTTGCCTCAACCCTGCGTCAGCCTGCTCCCAACAAGACGACCTTGATCCTGCAGATGGGCATCCTGGTCTGGCTGACGGAAACGACGACCGGGGATTTGGATGAGCTGCAGCTGACTGCTGAGCAGCTGCCAATTTTCACCCAAATCAAGCATCCTGGGGATGCCCGGGTCGGCACCCGCTTTGCCAGCGTTGACTTTTGGAATCTGGCCAGAAGAAAGCAGGAGCAGGCCAATATCCTGGTCACCAACCACGCCTACCTGGTCAACCACTATATGGACTCCATCTGGGGACAGAATCCCTACCTGGTTGTCGATGAGGCTCACCGCTTTGCCGAGAGCCTGGTTTCCTCCAGAACCGATTCGCTGCGGTTTGAATCCATCTGGGGGATGGTCAGCCACTTGCGCAACCTCTTGTACTTTACCGACAACAACCTGGCAAAAGAGAGCGAGGAGAACGTCCAGCTCAAGCTCCTGCTTGAATTGCTGGACGAAGAAAGCCTAGACCTGATCCGGACTTTGAACCGGATGCAGAAGCTGGTCTATAGCCGGAAAGACAAGGCTTTAGGGCAAAGAACCCTGCCGAACAAGAGCATTCAGTTCACGATTGAAGGAACTGACCTCTTCCCGGACGACTCCCCCTTCAGAAGCTTGTTGAAGGAATTTCAACAAAAGCTAGAGCAGGTCCGGATCCACACCAACCAGATCATTGACCTGCTCTACCGGGAGCGCGACCGCTATTTGACCGATGAGCAGTCCTTGATGGATGAACTGGCCGAGCAGGTTGACCATATCGACTATTACGCGGAAAAGAGCTATCAGCTGGCCGATCTGCTAAGCCAGAAGGAGAATCTTAATCATTTGGGCTTTATCGTCCACGTGACCAACCCTGGGGACTCACTGAGCAGCAACCTGCACTGGATGACCCTGGACAGTTCTGAAGAATTGCATAAAATTTATGACCGCTTTGACCATTTGTCCTTCGTTAGTGCGACAATGTCCAATGACGGCAAATTTGATTACGCCAAACACGAACTGGCCTTAAACGGCCTGGCGGTCGATTCCTTTAAGGGCAAGTCGACTTTTGACATGAACCAGCACCTGAAGATTCTCGCGGTCGACGAGCACCAGCCAGAGCCGGACAGCCCTGAATACCAGCAGCTGATTGAAAAGATCCTGACCAAGGACTTGAATGGGCAAAAGCACGTCCTGGTCTTGTTTACCAGCTTGGATTTGATCAAGAAGGTCTATCTGGACCTGTTGAATGACCCAAGAGTCAAGGACTATGAGCTTCTGGCCCAAGGCTTGACCGGGTCCAACGAACGCCTGGCTAAGCGCTTCGTGATCGCGGAAAGGTCAATTCTGCTAGGGGCTGATTCCTTCTGGGAGGGGATCGACTTCCATAACTGCGGGATTGACCTGGTCATCGCGACTCGCCTGCCATTTGAGTCGCCGGACCTGCCGGAAGTCCGCCTCAAGCAGCATTATCTGGCCCAGCAGGGCATCGACGTCTTCAACCAGGAGTCTCTGCCCAAGGCCGCTTTGCGCCTGCGTCAGGGATGCGGCCGCCTGATCCGGGGGGAAGAGGACCATGGGACCTTCTTGATCCTCGATCCCCGCATTTGGACCAAGCAATACGGAGCCTATTTCCGGGCCAGCCTGCCGGCCAGGGTTGAAAAGGTGGCAATCAAAGAGCTGAAAGCAAAATTAAAGATGGCGAGGTAGCATGCAAGCATGTTAGATGAAAGAGTACAAAACGTTCTGCAGTATTTGGCCTGGCTGATCCTGTTCCTGTTCTTAGCCTACGCGGGCACGGTAGCCCTTGTATATCAAGCATCCAAGCCCTATAGTAAGTATGAGGCCAAGGTCGACAAGCTGGTCAAGCAAACGGCGATCACCCAGGTGGATGAGCACTACCACCTGGACCGGGGCGTCGTTTCCTATTCAGCCAGCGGGACGACCAAGAAGGGCAAGCAAGCCTACTTCATTTACTTGCCAAAGTCCAGCAAGGCCTACTATTACACGGCCAGTGACGGGGTGAGCGAAAGCAGCGTCAAGGATAAATTTGCCAAGACCTATCCCAAGAAGCAGATCAGAGCCATAAACTTGGGCTGGAAGGACCAGCAGGCCGTCTGGGAAGTCGCCGCGACCAACGCGGATGGCAGCTACTGCTACGCGGTTTACAAGTTTAAAGACGGAAATCTGCTTTCTCTGGTCGATAATTTATAAAATTTCTGCTATGATTGAAGGAGTTAAACAAATTTTTAAGGTGGATATTATAGAATGACAAAATTGATTTCAATTAGAGAGTCAGCCCAACACGTTGGCGAAGAAGTTCAGATGCATGTCTGGCTGACCGACAAGCGTTCAAGCGGCAAGATCGTCTTCTTGCAGCTCCGTGACGGTTCAGCCTTTTTCCAAGGCGTTGTCCGCAAGAACAATGTCAGCGAAGAAGTCTTTGAAGCAGCCAAGGGGCTGCGCCAAGAAGCCAGCTTCTACATCACTGGCACGATTTCAGAAGATGCCCGGTCACACTTTGGCTACGAGATCCAAATTACTGATCTGAAGGTTGTCTGCAACAATGAAGGCTACCCAATCGGCAACAAGGAACACGGGATCGACTTCCTGCTTGACCACCGGCACCTGTGGCTGAGAAGCCGCCGGCCATTTGCCATCATGCAGATCAGAAACCGCATCTTCAAGGCAACGGTCGACTTCTTTGAAAACGAAGGCTTCGTTAAGTTCGATGCGCCGCTGCTGATGCACTCAGCTCCCGAAGGCACGACTGAGCTCTTCCACATCGACTACTTCGACCACGATGCCTACCTGTCACAATCAGGCCAGCTGTACGGTGAAGTTGGGGCTGAAGCCTTTGGCAAGATCTTCACCTTTGGCCCAACCTTCCGGGCTGAAGAATCCAAGACCCGCCGCCACCTGACTGAATTCTGGATGATGGAGCCGGAAATGGCCTGGATGCACCAGGACGAGTCACTTGACTTGCAAGAGCGCTTCTTGTCATACGTTGTCGGCCAAGTTCTGGAACACTGCGAATACGAATTGGAAATCCTTGGCCGGGACATCGACAAGCTCAAGCCTGCTGCTAAAGGCCACTACACCCGCCTGTCATACGACGACGCGGTCAAGATGCTGCAAGAAGGCGGCCGCGACTTCAAGTGGGGCGATGACTTCGGGGCTCCAGACGAAGCCTTCCTGTCAGAGAAATTTGACCGTCCATTCTTCATCGTCAACTACCCAACGGCAATCAAGCCATTCTACATGAAGAAGAACCCAGAAAACCCAATGACCTACCTGTGTGCCGACGTCGAAGCACCAGAAGGCTATGGGGAAATCATGGGTGGTTCAGAACGTGAAGCCGACTACGACACCTTGAAGGCACAAATCGAAGAAGCCGGTCTCAACCTGGACGACTACAGCTGGTACCTTGACCTGCGCAAGTACGGCAGCGTGCCGCACTCCGGCTTCGGGATGGGCTTTGAACGCGTTATTGCTTGGATCTGCAAGCTGGACCACGTTCGTGAGGCAATTCCATTCCCAAGAATGATCAACAGAATGCAGCCTTAATCCTTGCTAAGACTGATGTTAAAATAAAAGGGTGAGTCAGCTCACCCTTTTATTTTTTATTGCGACTTTTTGAAAGGGAGATTTGCCATGACCGACATCAATTTTTACCGCCGCTTGGGCACGACCAGCCTGGGCAACGGCTTGATTGCCTACTATGCCCAGCTCGGACTTTCTGAGGCGGAACTGGTCCTGGTCATCCAGCTGGAAGCTTTTTTTCAAAGAAACAACTGCTTCCCAAGCAATGAGAAGATTGCCGCCAATACCAATTTCTCAAGCAGCGACGTGGCTGTCTTAGTGCAAAGCCTGATTGACAAGGGGGACTTGGAAATCCAGCAGCTGACTGACGATGAAGGCCGCATTTCCAGCTGCTACAGCCTTGATCCCTTGTACAGCAAGCTGGACCAGTATTTGGATGAGCACGTACAGATCAAGAATGATCAGGGGAAGACGATTGAGAATCGCGCGAGCGACCTGGACAATGATCCGCTCAACCGCCTCTGCCGGGAGTTTGAAATTGAATTTGGCCGCTATCTGACGCCAATTGAGCGGGAAGAAATCAGCGACTGGCTGACGATTGACCACTACGAGCCAGAGATTATCAAGCTGGCCCTTAGAGAAGCCGTCTTGAGCCGGGCCTTGAGCTTTAAGTACGTTGACCGGGTCCTGCTCAACTGGCAGCGGATGAACTTGAAGACGCCGGCAGAAGTACAGAATTTTTTAGAAAGGAACCGTTAAGATGGCTAAAAAAGCAGGCAAGGCAGATGCAGAATTGTTGTCCGACGATGAGGCCAGAGAGGTCCTGCGCCGCATCGACGCCATGTATCCAGACGCGAAAGGGGAGCTGCACTGGGAAAACAAGTTTCAGCTGCTGTGCGCCGTCTTGATGAGCGCCCAGACGACTGACAAGATGGTCAACCGGGTAACGCCTCGTCTTTTCAGCGATTTCCCTAGTCCGGAAAAGCTGGCTCAAGCGCCAGTCACGGCTATTGAAGCTGATATCTCCCAGCTTGGCCTGTATCATTCCAAGGCCAAGCACCTTAAAGAAATGGCCCAGATGCTGGTTGATGATTACGGCGGCGAGGTTCCCGGCAATAAGGCCGATCTGCTCCGCCTGCCAGGCGTTGGCAACAAAACGGCCAATGTCGTTTTGGCCGAAGGCTGGGGCGTACCCGCGATTGCGGTGGACACGCACGTGGCGCGGATTTCCAAAAAGTTCAAGATCGTGCCGGAGGACGCCAAGCCACTGGCAATCGAGCACCGGCTGGAGGAGCTGCTCCCAGAAGAAGAGTGGATTCACACCCACCATGCGATGATTCTCTTTGGCCGCTACACAATGCCCGCCCGGGCCAAGAATCCGGATCCATATGCCTATCTGAAGTGAAAACAGATTACTAATAACGATAAAAGACCGTTAGAAGCTGCTTCTAACGGTCTTTTTGGCATTATAGCTAAATTTTACTGCTTGACGATGGTTCTTGGCCGGCCGCCCTTGGCAATGGTCAATTGGTCGTTCAGGCAGATCTGCACCATGTTGCGGATGGAAGTCTTGGTGTAGAAGGCTGAGTGCGGGGTGATCACGACGTTTGGCATCTTAGCTAGGGTCTTGTAGTCTTCTGGAATGTCGTCTTCGCTGAGGTTCTTGTGGCCGAAGTAGCTGCTTTCCTTGGCCAGGGTGTCCAGGCCAGCCCCCGCGATCTCGCCTGCTTTTAAGGCCTTGATCAAGGCCTTGGTATCAATCAGTTCGCCGCGGGCACAGTTGATCAAGTAGGCTGACTTTTTCATTTCCTTAAGCTGCTTTTCACCGATCATGTTCTCCGTTGACGGGAAGAGGGGCGTGTGCAGGGAAACGATGTCAGCTTCCTTTAAGACCGTGTCAAAGTCAGTGTAGGTCAAAAATGGCTCAAACTCAGGGTTGTAGGCCACGTCATAGGCAATCACTTTGGCGCCCATGGCGGAGAAGATCTGGGCAACGGCGCTGCCGATATGGCCCACCCCGATCAGGCCGACGGTCAGGTTGTAGATTTCATTGCTGATCAAGTCGCCTGACCAGGTAAAGTCGTGGTCATGGTCCATCCGGTAGCGGAAGACGCCGATCTTGCGCAAGAGGTACATGGCCTGGGTGACCGTCATTTCAGCGATTGCCCGCGGGGAGTAGACCGGCACGTTGGTTACCAGCAGGTCGTATTTCTTGGTGAAGTCGAAGTTGATGGTGTTGAAGCCAACGATGCGCAGGCCAATGCACTTGACCCCGAATTCATGCAGCTTCTGGTAGACGATTTCTTCCGCGATTGGGCCCAGCGGCTTCAGGGAAATGCTGCTGCAGCCTGCGGCCAGGTCAACGTTTTCGCTGGTCAGCGGCTTGTCGGTCGTCTTGACTTCCACGTCGTTCTTCTTGGCCCAGTCGTCGATATATGGCACTTCGACCGGACTGACGTTATACATGGCAATTTTGGTCATAAAAATAGCTCCTTTTGCTTTCGTAAATGACTATGTTCTGAATGTGTTTCAGTTCACTTTCTATTTTAACGCAAACGCGGCAGAAAGCGGTTGGATATCATTACTATTTCTCAAAATATAAAGAAAAAGCCTGGCCGGCCTTTCGGCCTGCCAGGCAGCAGGGCGCTAATTGTCCTGCTTATTGTCAGCTTGCTTGTTATTGTCGTTGTTGCCTTCATCTTGTTTTGACGATTCAGTCTTTGATGACTGGCTGCTTTGACTGGGTGAGGAAGCCTTGCTTGAACTGGCTGCACTCGATGAGCTAGACGAGGATGCCTTGGCCCTTGAAGCAGAGCTCGAGCTGGCTTTAGCAGAGCTTGAGCTGCCCTTGACGCTGGAAACCGCTGACGATGAAGTTCCAGAAGTGGTGCCAGTTGAGCGGGCATATTCTTCATCAGCCGGCGCGTAGCCTTTGACGAAGAGCTCCCAAGTGTAGGACTGACCAGACTTGGCTACCGTGTCCTCGCTGTTCTTGACGATACGGCGCTTAAGGACCGTTGACGGCTTGTCCCAGTCAGTTGAAGTGGTATTGCGCATCAAGTAGGCCATCAAGTACTTGTACAGGATCTGGGCGGAATATTGGCCAACTCCAGAGATCGTCCCGTCCTTCAGGTTGTCATAGCCAGTCCAGATGCTGATGGCGTATTCCTTGGTGTAGCCGTTGAACCAGGCGTCCTTTGGCGTTGAGCTGTAAGACGGGTATTTGACCAGCTCATCGTCGGAATACTTGACCGTCCCGGTCTTTCCGGCTTCATAGAGGCCAGAAACCTTGGCTTCGGTGCCAGTCCCGGAAGTGAACACGCCCTTAAGCATGTCGGTGATCATGTAGGCAGTTGACTTCTTCATGACCCGGACGCCCTTAGAGTTGTAGTTCCGGGTCTGCCCGTCAGCCGTTTCGATCTTTGAAACGAAGCGCGGCTTGCGGTAGATCCCTTCCGTAGCAAAGGCAGCGTAAGCACCGGCCATCTGCAAGGAGGAGGCATCTGCCCCGATCGCCGTGGACAAGCCGGCGCTGGAGCTGATGTTGACGCCAAGCTTGCGGGCAAACAATTTAGCCCGGTTGATGCCGACTTCATCCAAAGTCCGGACGGCTGGAACGTTTCTTGACTGAACCAAGGCATAGCGCATGCTCATGGCCCCTTGGTAGGAGTTGTCCCAGTCGTACAGCTGGATGCTGGTCCCAGGGTAGACGTACTTGGTATCTTGCACGATGTGGCTGGTAGGCCAGTTCAGATATTCGATCGCCGGCGCGTAGTCCAAGACCGGCTTGATGGTGGACCCGGTAGAGCGGCCCGTTTGCACTGCCCGGTCCAGGCCCAGCTGCACGGCTGGCATGTGCCGGCCCCCAAGGATGGCCACGACGTGCCCGTTCTTAGGGTTGACCACGGTCGCCCCGACCTGCATCTTCTTGCTGGTGAATGGGACGCTGCCACCGTTAGCCAGAGAATAAAGCTTGTTTTGGGCCTTTTGGTCGATGTTCAGGGTAATCTTCAGGTTGTCGTTGTACGGGTCGAAGCCATCGGCCTGAACTTCAGCAATTGCTTCTTTGATATAGGCATCGTCAACCTGGCGCAGTTTGGACTCGCTCGTTGAAGAGTGCTTCTTCAAGCCAGTCTGGACGTTTTCCTTCTTGGCGGCGGTCAGCTGCTTCTTGGTGATCTTCTTGTTCTCGTACATGGCCTGCAGGACCAGGTCTCTTCTGTACTTGGCCTTGGCCGGGTACAGGTAAGGATTGTAGGCGACTGGAGCGTTTGGCATCCCCGCCAGCAGGGCCAGCTGGGCCAAGTCAAGCTGCTTGAGCTTCTTGCCATAGTAATAGTTGGCCGCG
This sequence comes from Lactobacillus sp. 23-2, assembly GCF_044902225.1. Classification (NCBI taxonomy): domain Bacteria; kingdom Bacillati; phylum Bacillota; class Bacilli; order Lactobacillales; family Lactobacillaceae; genus Lactobacillus; species Lactobacillus sp. 23-2. The sequence continues at coordinate 65,486 of NZ_JAOQBX010000003.1, forward strand.
GTAGCCATCCCGTAGGTCCCGTAATTCATGAAGACCTTGTTGATGTAGAATTCCAGGATCTGATCCTTGGAATACTCCCGTTCGACCTTCATGGCCAGCCAGGCTTCCTGGGCCTTTCTGGACAGGGTCCGCTGGGAGGTAGCCGTTGAAAAGCAGGTCAGCTTGACCAGCTGCTGGGTGATGGTTGAGCCGCCGGCCGCGATGCCCTGGCTCTTGACGTTGGTCAAGAGGGAACTCACGATTCTGATTGGGTCCAGGCCGACCTTTTCTTCATAGAAGCGCTTATCTTCAATCGAGACGACTGCATCTTTGAGCGTCTGCGGGATGTCTTTGCTCTTGGCATAGACCCGCGTCTGCGACCCGATTGACATCAAGAACTTGCCATTAGTGGTATAAAAGCTGGAGGTACCACCGCTTTGCAGCTTTTCCGTGCTGATGCTTGGCGCGTCCTTGGCGTAGAAGGCAAAAACGCCGACGCCGGACACGACCGCCAGGAGGACGATCAGGAGAAGCCATTTCAGGACCTGCAGAACAGGATTGCGCTTCTTCTTGGATTCGCCCTTGTGAAAGCGAGCCATCCGGGTGTTTTCTTGGTTTGAATTATTTGTTGCCATTACTGTTTGTTCCTATCTGCTATGATTTGGTCAACCGCGTCGATGTAGGGCAGGGCTGGCCGAAATCCGCTTTTAATTTCAATGGAATTGGCTTCGATCTCCTCCAGGCTCATTGAGCTCTTGCCATTTTTCTGCCAATCATTCCAGCATTTGATCAAAAAAGTGGCCGGAGTCACAAAATAGCGCTCAAGGGTCATAAAGCCGATAATTGCAAAACAAATTCCATCCTGTTGTAAACATTGGTGCAAGTGAACGATCTGGTGCTCATGGAAGTTCTTCAAAGGAAAGGAAGTCTTGTTCTGGGTTTCCTTGGCTTCAAAGTCCAGATAGTAGCCCCGGTAGACGCCGTTGTAGTCGGTCGTGGAAGCCTGGCGGAAGTAGGCTTCGCGAATCACCGCCTTGGAGCGCTTGGGATAGTCGACTTTCACGATCTGGATCGGGGTCGGCTTCTTGTGGACGACGGCGACAGCCTCGTTCAGGTAGTATTGATTCGATTCATTGATCTGCTGCTCCAAGGTCATCCCGCGGTCAGAAAAACTGGCCCGCTTGCCGGCTTTCTTCCAAAAGCCCCGATCTTTTGGCGCGGATGCCCGGTAGGGAACGGCAGAACCGGTTGGGTACTTTACCATTGCAATTCACTCCTGCAAGATATTATAACAATAAAAAGTTGAGAAAACTAATCGACCTCCCGCCGCTAGTTCCCATCATGTTACAATAGATGATAATAATATTGTACAAGAAAGCCGTGGCAAAAACGGACCAGACGCCCTGGAAAAATAAGCAACGGGCAAGAAGCGTCAGCAAGAGGAGGGGGCAGAGCATGCAGCGGATTTGGGTGACCGGCTATCGGAATTATGAGCTGGGGACCTTTGGGGACAAGGATCCGAAAATCACCGTGATCAAATATGCCATCAAGAACTATTTAAGGCAGCTGCTGGAAGACGGGCAGCTTGACTGGGTGATCACCGGCGGGCAGCTGGGCGTTGAACAGTGGACGGTTGAAACTGCTCTGGAGCTGCGGGCGGAATACGACCTGCGCGTGGCAATGATGGTGCCTTATATGAATTTTTCCTCCCGCTGGAGCGAGGGCAATCAGCTGAAATTCCAGGAACTTAGAGACCAGGTTGATTTTTTTGCCCCAACTTCCCGCGAGGACTACCGGAATGGCGGGCAGCTGCGGGCCTACCAGCATTTCATGTTTGACCATACCGACCGAGCGATGATGGTCTATGACCCGGAGCATCCAGGCAAGACCCGCTTTGACTATGACATGGTCAAGCAATACGAGGATGCCGGCAACGATGACTATCCTTTGGACCTGATTGACATGTATGATCTGGAGGATGCGGCAAACGAATATGAAGAAAGCCACCGTAAATGGTAAAAAAGAGGTAAAATTTAACATTTTTGTCCTTTTTTACATAGCCCCTTTTTGATAGAATTGTTTGTGTATAAAGGAGTCAATTTTAATGGCAGATTTAAATGATGTTAAGCTGTCCGCACAGGACATTCTCAAGAAGCAATTCAGAAGCAAGGTCAAGGGCTACGATCCAGACGAAGTCGATTCATACCTGGACCAGATCATTGCTGACTACGAAACCTTCCAGAGCATCATCGAAGACCTTTATGGGCAGATCGGTGAGCTGCAGGGCAAGGTAATCGAAGCACAGAAGCAGGCCAAGTCAGAGGTCGCCTTGGCCAACCAAAAGGCCAGCCAAGCCATCGCCAGCCGGGCCAAGGTGCCAGCGAGCGCGACGACTGAGAACCTGGATTCGCAGGTCGGTGAAGAAGAAGTCAAGACCTACACGCCAACTTCACAGCGCGGCGGCTTTGGCAGCAGCTTCAACAGCGTGGCTGCGACGGGCAATGGTGAAATTTCAACCAATATGGCAATTATTCAGCGCCTGTCCACTTTGGAACGCAAGGTTTACAACCTGGAACAAAGAGTTTATGGAATTCAGGACTTACAAAAGTAAGAATTTTTGCTATAATTAAAACGTTGCAGATTTTGAGCAGTCGCGGCCGGCCTTGAGCCGGCTGAGGAAAGTCCACGCACGCACGAGCTGCGATGCTCGTAGTGATCGTATTCAGCCCAATAAGCTGGAGGAAGTCAATTGACTTCACGGCGGAAAAAGCGCTAAAGCCGCAAGGCCACGCGTGACTATCCTGGAAAGTGCCACAGTGACGGAGCAAGTCGGGAAACCGGCTTGGTGGAACGAGGTAAACCCTGCGAGCGTGTAACCCAAAATTTTTGGTAGGGGCGTCTCAGCTTAGGTAACTGAACTAAAAGCTGGACTACTACGGTAGAGATAGATGGCTGCTGAAGGCAACTAATGCCAAATGGTTGCTGGAACAAAACGTGGCTTATAGAAATTTGCAAGGCAGAGTTGGGCTTCTTCGGAAGTCCAACTTTTTTTATGGGCAAAAAGCATTTTAGACAGATTGTTTTATTTTTGCTAAGAGTCGGTCGTCAGCTTTCTCTTTTGCCCTAAAGTTCGTTATACTAAAGAACAGATGGAAACGTTTTTGGCATTTTGCCAAGCATTAGCGCTGATAAAAGAACAGGAAAGATCATACATGGAAGAATACACATTATACGCCACGATGGGGGCGGGTTTTGAAAGCGTCGTTGCCAAGGAGTTGCAGAGCCTGGGCTATGAGACGCGGTCTGAAAACGGCCGGGTCTTTTTCAAAGGCAGCCAGGCCGACATCGTCCGCTGCAACCTTTGGCTGAGAACGGCCGACCGGGTCAAGATCCTCTTGAAGGAATTCCCGGCCAAGGACTTCGAGACCCTGTACAATGAAACTTATGCCTTCGACTGGGCCCAGTTGCTTCCAGTCGATGCCGAATTTCCGGTCAAGGGGCGGGCAGTTCGCTCCAAGCTGCACTCAGAGCCTGACGTGCAGGCAATCGTCAAGAAGGCGATCGTAGACAAGATGAGTGCCCAGTACCGTCGGCGGGGGATGCTGCCGGAAAATGGCAGCCGCTTCCCGCTGGACGTTCACATCTATAAGGATGTTGCCCGCCTTTCCCTGGACACGACCGGTGAAAGTCTCTTTAAGCGCGGCTACCGGATTGAGCACGGCGGGGCGCCATTAAAGGAAAACTTTGCCGCTTCCCTGATCAAGCTCACCCCGTTCAATGGGACCCATCCCTTCATTGATCCAATGTGCGGGTCCGGCACCTTGCCAATTGAAGCGGCCATGATTGCCAAGAACATTGCCCCGGGCACCTGGCGCCAGTTTGCTTTTGACGGCTTTGACTGGTTTGACCAGAAGCTGCACCCGGAAATGGTAGAGGAGGCCAAGAGTCTGGTCAAGCCATGCGAAACCGCCATTCAAGCCAGCGACATCGACCAGTCCATCCTGGAAGTGGCCAAGCTCAACGCCCACAATGCCGGGGTATTGCAGGACATCCGCTTCAAGCAGGTTGCCGTAAAGGACTTTACGACTGAGCTTGAAAACGGGGTAATCGTTTCCAACCCTCCATACGGCAAGCGGCTCAAGGACAAGGAGGGAGCTGAGAAGCTCTATGCCCAGATGGGCGAAGTGCTGCGCCCGCTTGACTCTTTCAGCCAATACTACTTGACGGCTGATCCGGACTTTGAAAAGTTCTTTGGCAAGAAGGCGACCAAGAAGCGCAAGCTCTACAACGGCAATCTGCGCGTCGACTTCTACCAGTTCTGGGCCAACCGGAAGCATTAGGGATTTGTGATTGATGATGAAAGTCATTACTGCTAGCAAAACTCCGACTTTCTGGCTCATTTCCGATCCGCACTTGATCGCCGATGACCTGCATGATGCTGGTGCCCGCTTTCAGCAGATGCAAGCCACAAGCGCGGGCAAGGACCTCTATTATCAAGAGCCGGCTTTAAAGGCTTTCGTCAGGAAGCTGGTCAAGAGCAAGCAGGAGAGCGGGCAGCCTGATGCCTTGATCGTGACGGGCGACCTGACCTTTAATGGGGCCCGGGCATCGGCAGTTCGCTTCGCGGAGATTTTTGCTCCTCTAGAGGAAGCCGGAATTGCCTTGCTGCCAGTAGCCGGCAACCATGACATCTATGATGGCTGGGCCAGAAAATTCGCGGGCGAAAAAGAAATCCGGGTTGACCAAATCAGTCCCCAGGACTGGAAGCAGATTTTCAAGAGCAGCTATGACTTGGCGATTGCCCAAGATCCAAGCTCCCTTGCCTACAGCGTGAATTTAAATGAGCATTGGCGCCTGATTCTGGCTGATTCCAATCTTTATGGAAACGAATTTTCGTATTCTCATCCAGTTACCCGCGGCGAGATTCCAGCCAAAGAGCTGGCGTGGATCGAAAGCCAGCTCAAGGAGGCGCGAAAGGCGGGCCAGGAAGTGCTTTTCTTTATGCACCACAACCTCTATCACCATAATTCGGTTGTTTTTCATGGCTTTACTTTGACCAATGCCAAGGAGCTGCAGGAATTGCTGACCAAGTATGGGGCAAGGTGCGCTTTTTCAGGCCATATCCATGCCCAGCACGTCTTGTCGGGCTGGATTCCGGTGCCAGAAGTGGTCTCATCCTGCTTCGCGGAAGCTGATGAAGGTTACGGAATCGTCTCTTTGACTGCTTCTGAGCTGCATTACCGGCGGCAAAGCTTCGATATTGAGAACTATCTGAGCCAGGCGGAAAAGCAGGAAGCAGACTTGGCTGACTTCCACAAGTACCTGAAAAAAGTCTTTTTTGACGCCAACCGCCAGCTCATCAAAATGCAGGCCGGGAGAAAATTCCGCCAGGGCGACCTGGAAATGATTGAAAAGCTGGTCTTTCAGATGCACTGGGACTTTTTTACCGGCCAATCCTACAAGAGCGACGAATACCGGGCCCAGATCGCGGAAAGCGCACCGTATCGGGAACTGTGCCTGAAAGTGCCCGGACTGGTCAAATACTTGAACTCGCTATATGAGTCGACCCAGCCCAGCGACCGGCTTGATTTAGAGTGGAGCGATTGAAAAGTCAGCTGTTAATTGCGACCGTTTCTCCCACCTGTTGAAGGAATTGTTCATAAATTTCTTTACTTTCTGAAGAAATCACCATATTTCCAATTACAATTTCACTAAATCCTTAACAAACCGACTTTTTTTGTTATAATCAAACTTATCTAGCGACAAGGAGTATTTCATGAAGAAGCACATTATTTTCCTTGGCAACATGGGGGTCATCTACTACAGCTGGCTGCTTTGCGTTTTGTTTCTGGCAATCATTTTCTGCCTGGAAGGAACGACCTTTGTCAACCCGCCGATGGTCTTGACCTTCGCGATCTTTGCCCTTTTGCTTGTCTACACTTGGAACTGCTCCTACATCGCCTTGGAAGAACCGGCGCGCCTGCGCCTGCCCTACCAGAAGACGGTCGTCCTGGATCGCAAGCCAGTTTTGCTAGCTCGTTGGAAGTCGTTTCGTGTCTACCGGGCCCAAGTCTCCAAGCACCAAACGATTGATTATGTTGTTTTTCATAGAAAGCGTGGATCAAAATAATGAAGTCAGATATTGAAATCGCACAAGCAGCTGAAGCCAATGAATTGCCAATTAAGGATGTTGCCGCCAAGCTTGGCTTGACTGAAGCCGACCTGCAGCAATACGGCAGCGACAAGGCCAAGATCAACTGGCCAGCCATCCAAAAGTTCGAAAAGAACGGTCACTTGGGCAAGCTGATCCTGGTCACCTCAATTTCACCAACTCCAGCCGGCGAAGGCAAGTCAACCATGACCATTGGCTTGGGGGATGCCATCAACAACCAGCTTCACAAGAAGGCCTTCATTGCCTTGCGTGAGCCATCAATGGGTCCAGTCTTCGGGATGAAGGGCGGCGCCGCTGGTGGTGGCTATGCTCAAGTCATTCCAATGGAAGACATCAACCTGCACTTCACTGGTGACATGCACGCTTTGACTTCCGCGATCGACAACCTGGCCGCCCTGGTTGACAACTACATCTACCAAGGCAATGAAATCGGCCTTGACCCGGAAAAGATCGTCATCAAGCGTGGCTTGGACGTCAACGACCGGACCCTGCGCAAGATTACCATCGGCCAAGGCTCCAAGTTCAACGGCGTTGAGCGCCCAGCCAGCTTCCAGCTGACCGTTGGCCACGAATTGATGGCCATCTTGTGCCTGTCCAAGGACATTGCTGACTTGAAGCACAGAATCGGCGAAATTCTGGTTGGCTACACGACTGAAGACAAGCCAGTCTTCGTCAAGGACCTTGGCTTCCAAGGGGCAATTGCCGCCTTGCTGTCAACTGCCTTGAAGCCAAACCTGGTTCAAACTCTGGAACGCACGCCAGCCTTCGTACACGGCGGTCCATTTGCCAATATTGCCCACGGCAACAACTCCATCATCTCAACCAACCTGGCCTTGCACCTGAGCGACTACGTTCTTTCAGAAGCCGGCTTTGGTTCCGACCTTGGCGGACAAAAGTTCCTGGACTTCGTATCAACCAAGCTGGAAAAGAAGCCAGATGCCGCCGTCATGGTCGCTACGGTTCGGGCCTTGAAGTACCAAGCTGAAAAGTCAACCGACCACTTGAAGGAAGAAAACCTGGACTCACTTAAGGAAGGCTTTGCCAACCTGCAGCGGCACATGGCCAACGTTGCTTCATACGGGATTCCTTTGCTGGTGGTCATCAACAAGTTCCCAACCGACACGCCAGCCGAGCTCGACCTGCTCAAGAAGCTGATCAATGATGAAGGGCACCCATGCGAAGTCGTTACTGCCCATGACGAAGGCTCAAAGGGCGCGGTCAAGGCTGCGGAAACTCTGGTTAAATTGGCTGATGCTAGTGATTATGACCTGGTTCCAAGCTATAATGAAGATGATGATTTAAAGACCAAAGTAGAAAAAGTTGCCAAGCGGATCTACCACGCTGGGCAAGTTGAATATACCGAAAAGGCCGAAAAGCAGCTGGCCCGCTTGCAAAAGATGGGCAAGGACAAGCTCCCGGTCATTATCGCCAAGACTCAATACAGCTTTAGCGACAATGCCAAGGAACTTGGTGCTCCAACTGACTTTACCCTGCACGTCAAGAGCATCAGCCTGCGCAATGGCGCCGGCTTCGTAGTCGTATCTACGGGCCACATCCTGGACATGCCAGGTCTGCCAAAGCACCCAGCTGCCTTGGATATTGACGTTGACGACAACGGCAAGATCAGCGGCCTCTTCTAGAAATGAGGATTAATGCAAGTAATCGGATTAATTGTGGCAGCTTTGATCGCTGCTGGTGACCAATGGCTGAAGTACTACATCGTGACCAACTACCAAGTTGGCGAAAGCCATGACGTTTTGCCAGGCCTATTTTCCTTTACCTACGTCAGGAACAATGGGGCGGCATGGAACGTTCTGTCCGGGCAGATGTGGTTCTTCTATCTGGTCAGCATCGCCGCGATCGGCGTCGTTTTGTACTTCTACTTCAATAAGAAATATGACCACTGGCTCTTTAAGTCCGGCCTGGTCTTTGTTCTGGGAGGGATCATTGGCAACCTGATTGACCGCCTCCACTTGAAGTACGTCATTGACATGATCGACTTGGACTTTGTCCGCTTCAACATCTTCAACCTGGCTGACTCAGCCATTACCGTTGGAGTGATCATGATTTTCTGTTACTTGCTGTTTTTTGAAAGAGAGGACGACTAATGACTGCCCATTATGATTTGACGGCAGCCAAGGGCGGCGTCCGTCTCGACAAATATGTCGCCGAGCAGGTGACTGAGCTCTCCAGGACCAGAATCAAGGAATTGGTTCAGGCTGGGAAGATTTTGGTCAATGGCAAGCAGGCCAAAGTGGCTTACAAGGTGGAAGCAGGGGATCAAATCTCCGTTGACGTGCCGCCGTTGGAAGCCCTGCAGGTAGAAGCCGAAAACATCCCCCTGGACATCGTTTATGAGGATGAAGACGTGATCGTGGTCAACAAGCCGCAAGGCATGGTTGTCCACCCCGCCGCTGGCCATCCGGACCACACCTTAGTCAATGCCCTGCTCTACCATACCAAGGACTTAGCGGCCAGTCCCGAGGGCTTTCGTCCTGGGATCGTCCACCGGATTGACAAAGACACGTCAGGGCTGTTGATGGTTGCCAAGAATGCCAAGGCGCGCGAATCCTTGGAGGCCCAGCTGGCCGCCAAGAGCAACAAACGACTCTATTTGGCGATCGTTCATGGCAATTTCAGCGAGGAAGCCGGAACGATTGACGCGCCAATCGGGCGCAATCCCCGCGACCGCAAGCAAATGGCGGTTGTCGAAAACGGCAAGCCTGCCGTGACCCACTTCAAGGTCTTGGAGCAGTATCTAGGCTACAGCCTGATCCAATGCCAGCTGGAGACGGGCCGGACCCACCAGATCAGAGTCCACATGGACTACATCGGTCACCCCTTAGCGGGTGACCCTTTGTATGGTCCAAGAAAAACGCTGCCTGGGGCAGGGCAGTTCCTGCATGCCGCCGTCCTGGGCTTTAAGCAGCCTACAAGTGGCAAGTGGCTGGAATTTTCCGTTGAGCCGCCGAAGCTCTTCCAAGACACGGTGGCCGAGCTTAGAAAGAAGCGAGTAAAGCAAGCATGAAACGCTATCTGATTCTTGAAGACGGCACTTCCTATGTTGGCGATGGGATAGGCGCGCCAATTACGGCTACGGGCGAATTGGCGATCCAAACCAGCAACTTTGGCTACCAGGAAGTCTTGACCGATCCGGCCAATGCCGGCAAGATTCTGGTGTTCACGACGCCAATGATCGGCAGCAACGGCATCAACGCCGTCGACTACGAAAGCATTCAGCCCAGCGTGCGCGGAGTGATTGCCAATGACGTGGCCTTGAATATCACCGACAACGACACTTTTCAGTCTTTGGGCGACTTTCTGAAAGAGAAGGGTGTCCCGGCAATTTTTAACGTCGATACCCGGGCCCTGGTGCGCAAGCTGCGCTCCAATGCCAAGCTCAAGGCCTCGATCATGGATACCAATGACGAGCACGCCTTTGACCAGATCAGGGCTTTGGTGTTGCCTAAGAACAAGACGACCCTGGTCTCCACCAAAAATGCCTATGCCGCGCCAAACGTAGGCAAGACTTTGGCCATTATCGACCTGGGGCTCAAGCACTCCATGCTGCGGGAATTGTCCCTGCGGCAAGTCAACGCCAACGTTCTGCCATACAATGCCAAGGTCCGCGACATCAAGAGCCTGCGGCCTGACGGGATCGTGATCTCCAATGGCCCCAGCCTGGCCAAGGAGGTGCTCCCATACTTGCAGCCAATCCTGGACGAATACCTGGGCCAGCTCCCAATCTTGGGCATCGGCCTGGGCTTTTTGGCTATTTCCGCCTACCTGGATCTGAACCTGGTTGATCTGCCGCGCTACCAGAATGGCAGCAATTTCCCGGTGATCAGCCAGAAGGAGCCCAGAATCTGGCAAACGTCTATGAACATCGGCCAGCTGGTGCTCCCTGACGATTCCGACGTGCAGGTGGATGAAGAATTCTATGACCTGCATTCTGACCTGCTGGCCGGCTTTATCTCTGAAAAAAGCAAGCTGGTGGCGGTGGCCTTCAACCCTGAAGGCGCACCGGGAACGAGCGATGGCCATGCCATTTTTGATGAATTTCTGAAGCTGGTGAAATAATGCCCCGTGAAAATGAATTAAACAAGATTTTGATCATCGGCGCAGGCTCAGCCCTTGCGGGCAACGTGGCCAACACTGACCTGCTGACCAGGTCGGCCATTCAGGCCCTGCTTGAGGATGACATCCAGGTAGTTCTGGTCAATCCAAACCCGGCCAGCGTCTCAACTGACTCCATGCCAGGCCTCACGGTCTATTTGGAGCCGATGACCCTGGACTTCTTAAAGCGCATCCTGCGCATGGAAGAGCCAGACGCCATCATGACCGCCTATGGTTCCCTGACGGCTTTGGACGTCACCAAGAAGCTCTTGGCCGATGGGATCTTGAGCCGGATGCAGATCCGGGTCTTGACCATCAATGAAAAAGGAATTGCCATGAACAACCCGCAAAAGCGGGCCAAGTTCCTTGAAGCCAACCATCTGCCGATAGGCCAGTCTTGGTTTTTGGACTCCCTTGGCTTGAAGAACGATGAGCACCTGGCTGAGCAGCTGGAGAACAAGCTGGACTTTCCAATTCTTCTGACTAAGAAGTACTTCTATGAGCATGACCAGCACATCAGCTTCAAGAGCAGTCAAGACTTGGCCAAGTACCTTTGGCAGGAGAGCCGGGACAAGGACTTTAAGACCACCAGCTACCGGATGACGGAAGACTTGTCCAACTGGGAAGAAGTCATCGTTGACCTGCTGCGCGATGAGGACGGCAACTTCTGCTTCGTCGGGGCGACTGGGTCGCTTGAGCCGGTTGGCATCGATTCTGGCGACAGCGTCCTGGTCAAGCCGCTGTTGACTTTGAACAATGACCAGGTGCAGCTGCTCCGGGCAGATGCCCAGAAAATCGCCAATTCCTTGAAGCTGGTCGGTTTTTTGAGCGTGCACTTTGCCGTTGCCCACCATGGGACGGAAATGACCCGCAAGGTCCTGGCTGTCAAGCCGCGCTTGACCCGAACGGCTGTTTTTGACCAGAAGAGCAGCCTCTACAGCATTGGCTACGTCCTGGCTAAGATTGCCATCGGCTACCGCTTGAACGAAATTACCGATCCGGCAACCGATCTCTGCGCGGCAATTGAGCCGGTCTGGGACGCGGTCAGCATCAAGGTGCCATTCTGGTCTTTTGCCAAGACCGGCTACAACCACTACCAATTGGGCAAGCGGATGCAGTCAACGGGGGAAGCCGTGGGGATTGGCCGCAACTTTGAAAGTGCCTTTTTCAAGGCCTTGATTTCTTCAAATGACCTGGAATTGATGTGGTCGGTTTTTGTCAGCGAAAGTCAAAAGAGCGAAGACAAGATTCTCAGCGACTTGACCCACCCGACCGAAATGCACGTCATCCAGCTGCTGGTGGCCCTTTATAAGGACATCAGCTACCAAAAGCTGTCGAATGCCCTGAATATCCACCCCGTCTATTACCAGAAGCTGAAGTACTTGATCAAGATTGGGCGGGACATCAAGCATGCTAAGGAGCTGGACCATGACCTCCTGCTGAAGGCCAAGATCCGGGGCTTTTCAAGCGACCTGTTGGCCAAATTGACGGGCATGGACGTCCATGACGTCTACCCGCTCTTGAAAGAGAAGGGGGTTGAGCCGGCCTTCTCCGCCATTGACGACAGCGCTGGGGTCTACCAGCCGAAAGTGAAAGTCTACTACCAGACCTACGGGGTGGAAAGCGAGCTTGACTTCAAGCACGAGGAGCAAGGCAAGCCGAAGGTCTTGGTGTTGGGGATGCTGCCATTTCAGGTTTCCGTCACCAGCGAGTTTGACTACATGCTCTTCCATGCCCTGAAGGCCTTAAAGGCGGCTGGCTATGAGACGGTTCTCTTGTCCAACAATGACGAGGCGGCCTCAATGGACTACAGCTTGGCTGACCGGGTCTACTTTGAGCCGATCAACATGGACAGCATCATCACTATCTGCGAGGAAGAGGGGATCACTGACGTGGTCAGCCAGTTCTCCGGCAAGCAGGTTTCCGCCCTGCGTCCCGCCTTGCAGAACCACGGCTTCAAGCTGTTTGGCCAGCATGATATTGAAAAGATCATGCCTTTAAGCAGGTTCTTGGAAAAGCAGGAAGACGTCAACACCGTGCCGCACCTGGCTACGGACCAGTACCAGGCAGTCCTGGACTTTGTCCAGCAGACTGGCTATCCGGTCCTGGTCGGGGGCTTTCACGACAAGAGCAAGCAAAAGTCGGCTGTCGTCTATGACCTGCCAGCCTTGGAGAAGTACTTTGCCGAAAACCAGGTTGACCAGTTTACGGTTTCCCAGTTTATTTCCGGCAAAAAGTATGAAATCACGGCCATCACGGATGGCGAATCCGTCACGATCCCGGGGATCGTTGAGCACTTGGAGCAGTCAGGCTCGCACGCGTCTGATTCCATCGCGGTCTTTGGCCCCCAGTATCTGTCCAAAGAAGAAGCCGAAAAGCTGAAGCAAGAGACGATCAAGGTGGTCAGCCGCTTTAAGCTGCGGGGAATTTTCAACCTCCACTACCTGGTGACCAGCAACAAGACCTACCTGCTTCAAGTCAAGACTTACGCCGGCCACAACTTGGCCTTTTTGTCCAAGTCCATGAACAAGGACCTGGTCGAATATGCCGTCAAGGTCTTGTCTGGATGCAAGATCAGCGAGCTGGGCTATCCAAACGAAGTCTGGCCCGTGGATGAGTTCATCCACGTCAAGATGCCGGTCTTCTCCTACCTCAACTACAGTTCAGACAATACTTTTGACTCAAGGATGAAGTCGTCTGATGCTGTCATGGGCCGGGACACCCAATTGGCCAAGGCGCTCTATAAGGGCTATGAGGCCAGTGAGCTCCACATTCCCAGCTATGGGACCATCTTCTTCTCCGTCAGCGATGAAGAGAAGCAGGAGGTGGCCAGCCTGGCCAAGCGCTTTGCCCGCCTGGGCTTCAAGATTACGGCCACGGAAGGGACGGCCAATATTTTAGCGGAAGCCGGGATCACGACGGGGGTGATCGCCAAAATCCAGGAAGGGTCGCGGAATCTGCTGGAAAGAATTCGCAGCCACCGGATCGTGATGGTGGTCAACGTGGTCAACCTGTCGGACTCGGCCGTTGAAGACTCGATCAAGATCAAAGACCAGGCCTTAAAGACCCACATTCCGGTTTTCTCCAGTCTGGAGACGGTGCAGCTGATTCTTGACGTTCTGGAGTCTCTGGCCTTGACGACCCAGCCAATTTAATCGTATGATAATATGTAAATAAAAATATTAGATTATTTTAATCATACTGCTTGATTTCGTTATTACCGTTTATATTTTTCTTGATGATTCAGGAGGACATTGGCTCATGAGAGCAATTTTGACTACCGTTGGACAAGACAAGACCGGGATTATCGCCGGCGTCAGCACCTTTTTGGCAGAAAGAGGGATCAATATCCTGGACCTGTCACAGACGATCATGAAAGGCTACTTCACGATGATGATGGTTGTCGATGTTGACGACAGCGCTGACTTCTCAGCCTTAAGCAGCGACTTGACCGGCCTGGGCAAGAAGATGGGCGTTGAAATCAACATCCGCAACGAAAAGATGTACGCTGCCATGCATGAATTGAGTGGAGGTCTGGACTAATGGACATTCGCCGCATTATGGAAACGGTCAATATGATCGACAATGAAAACCTCGACTTGCGGACGACCACGATGGGGATTTCCTTGCTTGACTGTATTGACAGCGACAGCGACCGCGCCTGCCAAAAGATTTATGACAAGATTACGACCAAGGCGGAGAACCTGGTCAAGGTAGCCAAGGATCTGGAAACCGAATACGGGATCCCGATCGCCAACAAGCGGATCACGGTCACGCCGATTGCCTTGATTGCCGCGGCTTCAGGCGACAAGGACTACGTCAAGTATGCCATTACCTTGGACAAGGCGGCCAAGGCCGTTGGCGTGGACCTGATCGGCGGCTTTTCCGCCTTGGTGCACAAGGGCTACCAAAGCGGGGACCGGGTCTTGATCGAATCCATTCCCCAAGCCTTAGCTGAGACTGAGCGCGTCTGTGCCAGCGTCAACGTCGGCTCTACCAGAAGCGGGATCAACATGGATGCCGTTGCCCAAATGGGCGACATCGTCATTCAAAATGAAAAGATCAACCCTCTGCAAAACGGCAACCTGGTCATCTTCTGCAACGCCGTTGAAGACAACCCGTTCATGGCCGGTGGCTTCCACGGGGTAGGGGAAGCAGACGTGGCCTTGAACGTCGGCGTCTCCGGCCCTGGCGTGGTCAAGACCGCCCTGGAAAAGGTCCGCGGGGAATCAATGGACGTGGTGGCCGAGACTATCAAGCAGACTGCCTTCAAGGTGACCAGAATGGGGCAATTGGTGGGCCAGGAAGCTTCCAAGCGCCTGGGCGTTGACTTTGGGATCGTGGACTTGTCACTGGCGCCAACGCCAGCGCAAGGCGACTCAGTTGCCAACATCCTGGAAGAGATTGGCTTGGAATCAGTTGGGACCCATGGCACCACGGCGGCTTTGGCCATGCTGAACGACGCCGTCAAGAAAGGCGGCATCATGGCCTGCTCCCACGTCGGCGGCCTGTCCGGCGCCTTCATTCCAGAATCAGAAGACGCCGGCATGATCGCGGCGGCTGAAAAGGGCATCCTGACGGTTGACAAGCTGGAAGCAATGACGGCCGTCTGCTCTGTTGGCCTGGACATGATTGCCGTGCCAGGGGACACCCCAAGCGAGACGATCAGTGCCATGATTGCCGATGAGGCAGCGATCGGGATGATCAACAACAAGACCACTGCCGTCCGGGTCATTCCAGTTCCGGGCAAGGACGTGGGCGACTCCATCGAATTTGGCGGCCTCTTTGGCTACGCGCCAATCATGCCGGTGCACAAGGAATCAAGCGCCAAGATGATCCACCGCGGCGGCCGGATTCCTGCCCCAGTTCACAGCTTCAAGAACTAGGAGCGCTAACCGCTAGCTAAAGAATGAACAAAAAACGTCACTGAGCTTTGCTCAGTGACGTTTTTGCATGCAATGCTTTTGTTTTAGTCTTTGGCTTTCTTAGCCAGGATCGCTTCTTCATCGGGCGTGACTTCAATTGAGTTCTGTCCGGTGTAGATGACGAAGCCAGGCTTGGCGCCATTTGGCTTCTTGATCCGCTTGACCTGAATATAGTCGACTTGGACGTGGGAGCCATGTCTGGCCTTGGAGAAGTAAGCGGCGATTTCGGCTGCTTCCTTGATGTCCTGGTCAGTCGGCTGGCTGTCTTGCAGGATCACGTGGGAGCCAGGGATGTTCTTGACGTGGAACCAGTAGTCGCGCTTGTCGGCCTTCTTTAAAGTCAGCCAGTCGTTTTGCAGGTTGTTCTTGCCCACCAGCAGCTGCTTGCCATCTGACAGGGTGAACTTGGCCAAATTTTTTTCGCTGATCTTGCGCCGGCGCTGCTTTCTTTGTGTTTGTTTGAGATAGCCTTGGGCGACCAGCTCATCCTTGATCTGGTCAATGTCCTGGGGATCGGCGTTGTCGATTTCCGTCTGTACGGAATCCAGATAGCGCAGGCTGTCTTCAGAAATGGCGATCTGCTCTTGCACGTGCTTGATGGAGTCACGCATCTTCTTGTAGCGTTTGAAGTATTTCTGGGCGTTCTTTTGCGGCGGCAAGGCAGGATCAAGCTTGATCGTCATTGGCGAGTTGTTTTCATAATAGTTTGGCAGGTCGATCTTGGTCATCCCCGGCTTGACTTGGTTCAAGTAGGCCGTCAGCAGCTCCCCGCTGATTCTGAGATTTTCCGAATTTTCAGCGGCGGCCAGCTGCTTGTTGAGCTTGCCAATCTTTTTGCTCAGCTTCTTGCGCTCGTTGCTGACGACGCGCTCAATTTGCTGGGAGCGCTGCTTGACCCAGTCCCGGTTGGCCTGGTAGGCGTAGAAGTCATCCAGAGCCTCGTTGAGCTGGCTGGCAGAGCTCTCCTTGGTCATTTCCAGGTGGTAGGGGAGGTAGGGGTAGATGCGGCGCTTGTGACGTGGAGTAAGGAGGACGAAAGCCCGGGGAGATTCAAACTGCTGGTAGAAGATCTTCAAGGAGTTATAGGAAAAGTCATCTTCCAGGTAACCGGTCAGTTCCTTGCGGTCATCGCCGTCCAGTCCATCCATCTGCTTGGCAAAGTCGGCTGGGTCCGGGTACTTTTGCTTGAGCTGCTTAAAAGCAGCTTCGCTAAGCTGAAAGCCATTGATGCCAGGATTGAGCGGCGGCAGCTCATACTTGGCCTTGGGCAGAAGGAGGCGGACCCGGTTTTCGTCAGGGTTGATCCGCTTGAGCAGGTCGATGATCTTGCCATCCTGCTTGTTGTAAAGAATGACGTTTGAGTGGCGGCCCATCAGCTCAACTGACAGGACCAGCTGCATCTCATCCCCCAGCTCATTGCGGCCAGAGAAGGAGAAGTTGATGATCCGGCTTAAGCCGACCTGCTCGATGCCTTGCAGGACTGACCCTTCCAGGTACTTGCGCAGGACCATGACAAAGAGGGGAGCCACATCGGGGTTGGAGAAGGCTTCCTTAGTCAGGTAGACGCGTGGATACTCAGGGTTAGCAGAGATCAAGAGCTGGCGGTTCTTGCGGTCTTTTCTGAAGACCAGAACCACATCGTTGTTGAAGGGCTGGTAAATCTTGGACAGGCGTCCGTCAATAATCTGGGGCGTCAGTTCTTTGAGCAGACTGTGGATAAATAAGCCATCAAAAGCCATCAAATCACCTCATAATAATTCATAAACATGCTTGAGTTGCCAATTTGCTGAGAAAAAGCAGTTTAAAGCGCATTTTTTGCAATCAAATATTAATTTTAGCAAAAGGGGACTTTTAAGTCCACTTTCGCGCCCCTTGATGCCTGCGGCTAGCAGCCATATCATAGCTGCGGCCACAATAACTGTAAAAAGCAGGCTATAGATACATATCGCGTGTGTTGCTGGACAATTTTTTATGCTATAATCATCTTACGAAACTATGTATGGAAGGATTAGCAATGAAAATCGCATTAGTCACTGACAGCACCGCAAACTTGACCAAAGAAGAGGCCGCGGAAAACAATATTAAGGTAATTCCAATTCCAATCTACATCGACGGCAAGGAATACCTGGAAGGCGTTGACATTACGCCGGAACAGCTTTTTGAATCGCAAAGAAACGGTGCTGGCTTCCCATCAACTTCACAGCCAAAGATGGGGGATTTGATCAGCACTTTTGACCAGCTGCATGCTGAAGGCTATGAAGCGATCATCTACATCTGCCTGTCCAGCGGGATTTCCGGCTCATACAGCACTTTGATGGGAATCAAGCAAAGCAACCCTGAATACAACCTGTACCCTGTTGACTCACAGATCACTATCCGCCTGCAAGGCTATCAGGTCTTGGCAGCTGCCAAGATGATCGCGAAGGGGACCTACACCCCAGAGGAGATCGTGGCCAAATTGGCGGAAATCCGTTCAACGATCGATGAGCTCTTCATCGTCGACGACTTGAACAACTTAAGCCGGGGCGGACGCTTGAGCAACGCCAGTGCCTTCATTGGCTCCTTGCTCAACATCAAGCCGTTGCTGACCTTCAACGATGAAGCCAAGATCGTGGCTTATGACAAGGTGCGGTCAATGAAGCGGGCGGTCAAGAAGATCGAACAGGAAGCCTTGACCAAGATCAAGGCCCTGGACATTCCAGAAGACAAGCTGCGGATCTTGATCATCCAATCCAACGACGCCGCGCAAGCCCAGGAGGTCACCGACTTCTTCAAGGCCGAAGTGCCAAACGCCGTCTTTGAAACTGATGAATTCAGCCCGGTAATCGCGACCTACTTGGGTGAAAAGTCAATCGGGATCACTTGGATGATCGACGTTGACCAGCTGGAATTCTAGTTCAAGTCAGCTTATGCAAAAACAAAAAGCCTCAGATTCTTAGTGAATCTGAGGCTTTTTGCTTGATGCTGAATTTGCTTACTTTTCGCGGGTCAAGAAACGGACGCGGGTTACGGCTGGAATGGCGCTCAAGGTTTCCACGATGCTGTCGCGGGTCTTCTTGTCGACCTCGTCAATGTCGATCATCGTGTAGGCGTACTTGCCCTTGGCCTTGTTGACCAGGTTTTCGATGTTGATGCCGCGGCCAGCCAGGTTGGTTGAGATCTGCCCGATCATGTTGGGGATGTTCTTGTGGATCAGGGTGATCCGGTGGTCGCTTTCAAACGGCGCTGATACGTCAGGCAGGTTGACTGAGTTCTTGATGTTCCCTGTCTCCAAGAATTCGGTCGTCTCCCGGGCTGCCATCCGGGCACAGTTGATCTCGGCTTCAATGGTTGAGCCGCCAATGTGCGGCATGATGACGATGTTGTTGTGGTGCAGGATGGTTGCATCGCTGAAGTCAGTGTAGTACTTGCCCAGGCGGCCTTCATTCAAGGCTTCGACGACCGCCTTGTTGTCAACGATTCCCAGACGGGAGAAGTTGAGCAAGATGGTAGTTGGCTTCATCTGCGCGATCTTGGCGTCAGCAATCAAGCCAGTGGTTTCATCGTTCTTTGGCACGTGGACGGTGACAAAGTCAGCGTCAGTCACCGCGTCAGCAATGCTGCTTGCCCGCTTGATGCGGTCTGACAAGCGCCATGCGGCATCAACGGTCAGGTATGGGTCATAGCCGACAACCTTCATCCCCAGGTCAAGGCAGGCGTTGGCCACCAATGAGCCGACGTGACCCAAGCCGATTACGGCCACGGTCTTGCCCAGCAGCTCAGTCCCGTTGAAGTTGGTCTTCTCCTTTTCAGTCCGCAGAGTGATGTCGGCGCCAGGCTTGGCGTTGGCTGACCAGTTGGCAGCGGCCACGATGTTCCGGCTGGCAATGATCATTGAAGCCAGAACCAGTTCCTTGACCGCATTGGCATTGCCGCCTGGCGTGTTGAAGACGGCCGTCCCGTTTTCCAGGGCCTTGTCCAGGGGGATGTTGTTAAAGCCGGCCCCGCAGCGGGCGATCGCCTTCAAACTCTTTGGAAAGACGTGATCGTGCAGGTCGACTGACCGGATCATGTAGGCGTCGGCATCATCAGTCTGGTTGATGCGGTAGTTGTCGCCGAACTCGGCTAAACCTTCCTTGGCGATGGCATTGTAAGTCTTAATCTGGTACATGGTTAGCTCCTTTGAAAATTTCCTAATAATCTAGCTGTTTGTCTGCTATGCTTTACTTGTGCTGGTCTTCAAATTCTTGGATGAAGTCACACAAAGCCTGAACGCCCGCAAGCGGCATCGCGTTGTAGATGCTTGCGCGCATCCCCCCAACCAAGCGGTGCCCCTTGAGGTTGAGCAGGTGGTGGGCAGCGGCTGCTTTGACGAATTCCTGGTCCAGTTCCTTGTCGCCAGTGACGAATGGCACGTTCATCAAGGACCGGCTGGCCGGGTCAACCTTGCTTGCAAACAAGTCGCTGGCTTCCAGGCAGTCATACAAGGTCTTGGCCTTTTCCTGGTTCAAGGCTTCAATGCCCTTTAAGCCGCCCTTGCTCTTGATCCACTTCAAGACTAGGCCCGCCACGTAGACTTGGAAGACTGGCGGCGTGTTCAAGGCTGACTTCTTCTTGGCTTCGGTCGCGTAGTCGAACAGTCCTGCCAAATCATCATTCTTGTGGACCCAGTCCTTCTTGAAGACGACGACCGTCAAGCCGGCAGGGGCCAGGTTCTTCTGGGCGCCCGCGTAGATCAGGTCAAACTTGCTGAAGTCATACTGCTCGCCCAGGAAGTTTGATGACATGTCGGCAACCAAAGGCAGGTCCAGCTTAGGCACGGCGGCGTCCCGGTAGGCCGTCCCCATGATCGTGTTGTTAGTCGTGATATGGAGGTAGTCGTAGTCATGAGCGAATTCAACGGGGATCTTTGGCACGGCAGTGTAGTTGTTGTCCTTGGCTGTTGCTACCGTGTCCACGCTCATGCCAGGAACCTTGCTGGCGTCTTCAGCGGCTCTTTGGGCCCAGTGGCCGCTGTCAACGACCGCGATGCGGTGGAACTTTCTGGCTTGATTCAACGGCACCAGGGTGAATTGCTGGGTTGCCCCGCCTTGCAGGAAGAGGACGTCATACTTTTCCGGGTCAAGGCCCATGATTTCAAGCATGTCAGCCTTGGTTTCCTCATAAAGGTCCATGTAGAGAGGAGACCGATGTGAGATCTCCATTACGCTCATTCCGCTGCCCTTGTAGTCAGGCAAGTCAGCTTTAATCTGGGCAATTACCTCTACGGGAAGCATGGCTGGTCCCGCCGCGAAGTTATAGGTCGTCATGATAACAAATCCTTTCTCAAAAAAGTCAATTCAATAATTTTCCAAAATCAAGCAAATAAGAACAACAGAAACAAAAAACAGAAGGCACTCAGCTTGCGTGAGCACCCTCTGTCTTACAAATGTTATGTTGGAGTTGTTACAGGCCTCACTGTTTACTGTTGATGCTTAAGTAGTGAAAGGCCATCACAAATTGCAGCCTTCTACTTGGGGGAAGAAGACTGGGAGGAGGAACGATATTGTAGATGTTTGTGTAAGTTCAGTAACATAATCAATTCTCCCTTCAATGTGATTGCTTCTATTATAAAATACAAATTAGAAAAGTCAACATCTTTTTAATTTTGGTATAATATTTTTGTACGAAAAGAAGAAAATCATTCTGCAAGCTACCCAAGGAGGAGCAATATGACTACTTTTTACATCGTCCGTCATGGACAAACTTCCGCCAACAAGGCGGGCCTCAAGCAAGGGACGATCAACAGTCCGCAAACCTACCTGACCAGTCTGGGCAAGGAGCAAGCCGCCAATCTGGCGGCACATTTCGATATCAGTGGCTTTGACCGCATCTATGTCTCCCCCCTGGTCCGCACCCAGGAGACGGCCAAGATCCTCAATGAAAAGGCCCAGCTGCCCCTTGAGCTGGATGAGCGGCTCCTGGAGATCTCTTATGGCTCATGGGATGGCCAGGTCAACGCTGAATTAATGGCGCAATATCCGCAGTACTTCTCCAGTCTGGTCAACGATGTCGTTGAAGATTACGTCCATGGGGCAAGAGGGGCTGAGAGCTTCAAGCACGTTGAAAGGCGGGTCGCTGACTTTACGGCCGAAATTTCCCGCGAGCACCCTGATGAAAAGATCGTGGTCGTGACTCATGGCTTCACGGTCCGCTCTTTTGCCATCAACGCCACCAATGGCAGCGGCTTGGAGATCCTTGAGCCCGACAACTGCTCGGTAACCAAAATCATGGTCGACCCGCTCACGCAAAAGCAGCACTTGGTCTACTACAACCGAATTGCGGCAAGCGTGTTCTAAATTTCTTTCCAAAGACCTGCTTAAACTAAAAACCAGCTCAAGCTGTCGCTTGGGCTGGTTTCATTTTTTCATAATGGAATTATTTCAGTACCCCGTTTTCCAGGGTCAAGGTCCGGTCATAGACCAAGCCAGGAATGTCATCATGGCTGGCAACGACTACTGCCTTGCCTTCGGCTTTCAGCCGTTCAAGCAAGTCGACAAACTGCTTGACGCCTTTCTTGTCGATGCCCCGGGTTGGCTCATCCAAAAGAATAATGTTTTGGTCTTCCATGATGGCTTGGACGATGCCGACTTTCTGCCGCATGCCGATGGAGTATTTGCCAATAGCTTGCTGGCTGTTCGGATCCAGATCAAAATCAGTGAGCAGCTTCTTGACCTTGTCGGCTTGGAATTTGTGGTGGACATTAGCCAAGAAGCGCAGGTTGGCCCAGGCGGTTTCATATTCCAGAAAGCCGGGGTTCTCGATCAAGGCGCCGATCACGTCGCCAGAGTCCAGGCTGACCGTGCCACTGTCGGCCTTAAGCAGGCCGGTGATGATCTTGAACAAAGTTGACTTGCCTGACCCATTGATCCCAACAATGTGGATCAATTCACCAGGCTTGACGGTTAATGAGACGTCTTTCAGGACATCGGCGTCTTTGAATTTTTTGCTGACATGAGTAACCTGTAACATTTTTCCTCCAAAAGCAAAAATCAGAAGTAGATATAGTGGGTGGCCCGGTATAAGGGGTCAAAGAGAATACTGTACTTGGACAAAAGGGTGGACTGCTCCAGATTGTAGTGATAGAGCATGATCACGGCAATGGCGATGATGAAGATCAGCCAGGGGTGGCTGACACGTAAGCTCAAAATCATGAAGAAAGCACACAGGGCAAAGCAGAGCAGGTGCAAGAAGAGTAGCAGACTGCCCAGGGCCGGACTGCCCCATCTGAAGTAGTGGCGAACGCTGAGCAGGTAGGGAATAGCCAAGCCAACCGTCATGACCAGGATGTCCAGCAGTATTACCTGGAGCAGCTTCTTTACCAGTCCAGTTTCAGCCTGGCGGATGCCAAGAAAGACAGCGATGGGGCGGACTTTGAGAATCTGCCCGAAAATGATCAAGAGGACAAAGGTCTGCAGATACAGGGAAAGTAGGTTGTTGTACAAGAAGAAATAGACAATGTCTCTTTCCTTTATGGCGTACAGTGGATAGATGCAGGCACCGATGGACAGGATGAAGATCAAGGCCAGGCTAAGTCCGCGGAAGCGTTTGGTTTGGGGCAGAAGCTCGAGGTTAATATCAGCCATTTTGCACCTTCTTCAGATACCAGAATCTGATTAGGCCGGCAGCTACCAACAGGTAAGTGGCCAGGGTCAAGAAGTAAAGGCCGTAGACATTGAATGGCTGATGAGCATTTACGAACGATAACAGGCCTGGAGACATGATGTTTGGCAGGAAAAACATATCTGATAAGATCAATAAGGGACCACTGTTGGCAATTATAAGTGTAGGAGTTAAGATGCAGATCAACATAATAATAGTACCGCTTACCAAGTACAGGCTGTTTTTCTTGATCCAAAGGCCAACTGCAAGGATAAGTAAGGAAAAACTGCCCCAGCCGATGGCAGACATTAAAACATACAGAATTAAAGCTACCAAGCTATTCTGTGAAAGAGAAACGCCACCGGAATTGTCCCAAAGGAAAAAACTGGGATTTTGGTAGACAAAAGGACTGTAAAAGAGGCTGATAATAATCATTTGATAGATATTGATCAGCACAGCCAGACCAAAGCCGGTGCCAAAAGCTCTTAAGCAGGCTGTTTTAAGATAGCCTTGATAGCCCGACCGCTGCTGGTAGTTTGAAAATGAATTGTTGTTTTTGATAAAGACGGCGAGCGCTGATCCTATTACAGGTATCAGCGAAAATTCAAATAAGTATAAAGAGAATGCATCGTCTAACACGCCACCAAACTGAATACCGAAAAACATATACAAGAAGTTATCAGGATCAAAACGGACGATCTTATTTTGACTGATTTCATAAAAAATCTGCCAGGTTACCAATATTAGATAAAGGCAAACCAGAAAGATGGCGATTTTCCTTGAACGACTCAATTTATTGCTCCTTCAAAAACAAAAGAGAGGCTGACCGCCTCTCTTACTTTATTTATAGTCCGTGCTGAAGTGCAGCTTTACTCTGGTCGAGAGGCAGAAGTGAGAATAGCACCTAACACACAGACTGCAACTAAAGAAATTAACGCTTTGAGTAAAAGCTTACTTAGTCTGGACATCTTCTTTCTTAAAGCTTGTTCTTCTTCAAATCAGTTCAATGATAGCATGGGTGAATATTTTTGGCAAAATTCAATAAATCAGGCAAATAGCCGCATATCAGGCATGTCTAAAAAAAGAGACACTCATCTAATTTAGATGAGCGTCTCAAAGCCTTGGCTTAACTTGCTGACATTGAGCCAGCATCCAGGCTTTTAGTGTTAATATTCGTTATTTTTACTCGGCTTCAGTAATCCCAACGCGCTTCTTGTCAATGTCGCGCTTTTCCAGCTCTTCTTCCGTTTCACCGACGCCAACCCCGCAAAGCGGCGTGAAGCCGTCTGGCAGGTCCAGGTCAGCAATGGTTTCTGGGTGGTTGCGCAGGGCAGCGACTGCCCCGTAAATGTAGCATGCGCCATAGCCCTTGTCTTCCGCAGCCAAGACCATGTTGTGGCCCATAATGCCGGCAGTGGCCCAAGCCATTTCATCGACCTTCTTGGCTGAGACCAGAATCAGGGTTGGCACCCCATAAAGAGGGTGGGAGTGGAGATCGCCAAACATCATGGCAGCTTCTTGATCAATCGCCTTCAAAAGCTTCTTGTCAGTGACTACTGTAAACAGATAGTTTTCGTATTTGCCCATGGCTGCTGGCGCGTATTCCCCAGCTTCCAGTATCTTCTGCAGATCTTTCTTGTCGGCTGCCTTGCCCGTGTAGGTTCGGACAGTCTTGCGACTCTTAAGCAATTTCTTGAATTTCATATAGAATTTACCTCCTATCGCGATCACAAAGTTCCTTCTGCTTAAAATTATACAACAGCTTTAATTGAAAACGCATTAAGAAGCTTTAAGCCTTTGCTAAAGAAATAATAAGTTATTTTAAATCACGTTGCCTTTTGGAAAAATCCCGCGAAAGTGCTTGACTAAAATCAGCAAAAATCATATAGTTAAGAAAACGCAAAATGACCTTTAAAATTAGCCCCGTGAGACTAAGAAGGTTGCTCATTCAGCAGACAAAGGCAGCACCAATTTCGGCAATTGTCCGGATTATTGTCAGCGTCAGCTGCTATTTCCGCCAGCATCAGCCAGTGGCGCGGACGGAATTGAGGAAGACCATCTTGCACCCACGCGGGGCAGGATGGTCTTTTTGCTTGTGCCAGCTCAATTAGCTCGAAAGGAAGTTGCAAAATTGTTATCAGTTACCAAGGACCAAAATGCTACTAATGCCGGCAAGGACGACAAGCTGCTTCGCCTGCCATACTTCGTCAGTGTAGAACAATTGGATGTCGAGGACGTCTTCAACCTGATCCACCGGGCTCAGTACTTCAAGAAAGGCGGAGCCGTGCCGAAGCTTAGCCGGCCGGTCTTCTGCGTCAACATGTTTTTTGAAAACTCCACCAGAACCCACACGAGCTTTGAAGTTGCTGAACGCCGCCTGGGCTTGACCGCTATTCCATTCGATCCAGCGCACTCTTCAGTCAAAAAGGGTGAAAGCCTCTACGACACCGAGCTGACCATGGCATCGCTTGGCATTGAGCTCAGCGTCATCCGCCACTCAAAGAACGCCTACTACGATGAGATCATTCATCCAAAGGCCGGTCAGCACCTTCAGATGGGCTTGGTCAATGCCGGTGACGGTTCCGGCCAGCACCCTTCACAAAGCATGCTGGACATGATGACCATCTACAACGAATTTGGCCACTTTGACGGCTTAAAGGTCATGATCGTCGGCGACCTGACCAACTCCCGCGTTGCCCGCTCAAACATGGAAATCCTGAACAAGCTGGGGGCCAAGGTCTACTTCTCCGGTCCAGAATACTGGTATGACCCAAAGGAATTTGGCGACTACGGCACCTATGTCAAGAACATTGATGACGAAATTGCCGACGTGGACGTCTTGATGCTCCTGCGGGTGCAGCACGAACGCCACACCAGCGACAGCGACAACACGGAAGAGCTGTTTGACCCGGCTGCCTACAACGAACAATACGGCCTGAATCAAAGAAGATACGACTTGCTGAAGGACAGCGCGATCATCATGCACCCAGGTCCAATCAACCGCGGCGTTGAATGGGACGGGAACCTGGTTGAGGCGCCTAAGTCGCGCTACGCCGTCCAGATGCAAAACGGGGTCTTCGTCAGAATGGCCATGATTGAAGCCGTCCTGCGCGGACGGAAGATTGGGGGACTTGAATAATGTCAACTCTTTTGAAAAACGGCTTGGTCTACATCGATGGCGAGCTCCACAAGGAAGATTTGCTGATTGCCGGAACTAAGATCAAAGCGATCGGCTTTGGCTTAGAAGCTGACCAGCCAGACGAAATCATTGACCTCAAGGGCAAGCTGGTTGCCCCAGGTCTGGTAGACATTCACGAACACTACAGAGAGCCTGGCTTCACTTATAAGGAAACGATCAAGACTGGGTCTGCCGGTGCTGCCAGAGGCGGCTTTACAACGGTCTGCACCATGCCAAACGTTGACCCGGTTCCAGACGACGTGGAGACCTTCAAGAAGCAGGTTGAGCTGAACCAGAAAAGCAGCCTGGTCCACTTGTACCAATACGCGGCAATCACCAAGGACCTGACCAGTGATGAAGTCGTCGACATGGAAGGGCTCAAGGAAGCTGGTGCTTTTGCCTTCAGCAATGATGGCAAGGGGATCCAGCAGGCCGGGACCATGTATGATGCCATGAAGCTGGCCGCCAAGGTTGGCCTGCCGATCTGCGAGCACGTGCAAGACGACTCTCTCTACCACAAGGGGGTCATGAATGCCGGCAAGCGGGCTGAAGAGCTTGGCCTGCCAGGGATCCTGGGCGTGAGTGAATCAGCCCAGGTAGCCCGCGACCTGATCCTGGCCCAGGAAACTGGCGTCCACTACCACGTCTGCCACGTGTCAACCAAGGAAAGCGTTGAGCTGGTCCGCCTGGCTAAGGAATACGGGATCAACGTTACTGCTGAAGCCGCGCCGCACCACCTGCTGCTCAGCGAAGAAGACATCAATGGCAACAACGGCTACTACAAGATGAATCCGCCTTTGAGAAGCGTGGAAGACCAGGCTGCCCTGATCGATGGCCTGCTTGATGGCACGATTGACCTGATCGCCACCGACCACGCGCCGCACAGCCTGGAAGAAAAGGCCGGAGACATGCGCAAGGCAGCTTTTGGCATTATCGGCAATGAAACGGCCTTTGCCTGCCTTTACACCAAGTTCGTCAAGAGCGGGGCGATGGACCTGGAGCTGCTCTTGGACCTGATGAGCTACCAGCCTGCCAAGCTCTTTGGCCTTGACGCGGGCGTGCTGGCTCCAGGAAAGGAAGCCGACATCGCGGTCTTTGACCTGGACCACGCGGAGACCATCAACGAAGACGAATATCTGTCAAAGGGGAGAAATACCCCATTTACTGGCGAAGAAGTCTACGGCATGACGGCGCTGACCTTCGTCAGCGGCAAGCTGGTCTACAAGAACAGGCACTTGGCCGACTAGCAAATAAATACAGAAAAGCGCATCCCTTGCTTAGGGGGATGCGCTTTTCTGTATTATTGTCGCGGTTTGTTTTGGTCCTGATCAGCGATAGCGTTCAAAGCCCGGCGCTGCTCGGTCTGGTCGACGTGGGTATAGAGGTCGGTCGCGGTCGTGCCCTTTTGACCCAGCTGTTGGGCTACCATGACCTGGTCCTTTGTTACCTGGTAAAGCTCGGAAGCCACGGTATGGCGCAGCTTATGCGGGGTCAGGGGATGGCCGAAGGCGGCTGAGTATTTGCCAACCATCTTTTCAATGGCGTTGGTGGTCATTCGCCGGCACTGGCCGTGATAGTTGGTCAAGAAGAAGGCCCGGTTGTCCTTTTCCGGGCGGTAGCGGCGTTCCCGCAAGGCTGCATATGCTTTGAGATAAGGCAGGGTCCAGGAGGCAATTGGGACGCTGTCCCGCTGGCCGCCCTTCCGGGTCACGTCTAATGTGGCTTCTTTCAGGTTGAGGTCTTTCAGGTCAATCCCAGCACATTCCGAAACTCTGATGCCCGTTCCCAGAATCAGGGCCACGATCGCCATGTCCCGCTCCTTGTTCTGGCGAAAGGCTGAAAGGGCTCTGGCCTTGCACAGACCCTCATATTTCTTGTCTAAGAAGTCCAAAAACTGATACTTCAAGTCTCCCGTGTACATATGGGCTTCAAGGGCATGGGCCCGGTAGTTCAGGGTCTTGGTGTAGGCCAGGGACTTGACTTTGAGCATCACGTTGTGGTCAAAATAAGGCTTGCCGTTGTTGTCTTCTGAAGTAATGGTCAGGAATTTAAAGAGCGAGCGCAGGGCATTGATGGAGCGGTTGACCGTGGTCGGCGAATTAAGGTGTCCCTGCTGGTTCTTGGTATGGCTTAAGCGATCCAGGTAGAGCATCATGTCGCTCCGGCGCAGCCGCTCCAAGTCAGAAGGGACGATTTCCTGATTGCATGTGGCTTTAGCCAGGCCTTCAGTCCGCAGCCAGTCAAAGAAGCGGCGGATTTCAGTCAGATATTGGTAGCTGGTGGTCAAAGAATGCCGGTTTTGCAACTGGTAGTCGCGCACGAAGTCGGGCATCTTGGCCAGCTCTTGGTCAATCAGCGACAAATATTTCTTGGTTTCCATACTCGCCTCACTAATCTTCTTTTTGACACAAACATTTGATCGTCGTTCTCTATGTCAAAGGATACTAGAAAACCGAGGCGAATGCAAGTTCGGGCAATTCAGGCAGCCATTTTTGCCCAGCGCGCTATAATAGACTGCAGAAGGAAGGTAGCAAAAATTGAAGGCAACGAAGATTATTTTAGAGGCCGGCCCAACTTACCAAGAAGGGGCTAACAACTGGTTTGAGCGCTTGACCTTGGAGAGCGGTTTTTTGCAAGAAGAATTGGGGCACCAAGAAGACGGCAAGGCCTTGCTCACCTGGTCGTACAAGACCGACAGCCAGAAGTTCGCGGCCTGCTTCGCGCAAGCCGGCCAGTTGCTGGAAAAGATCACGCACGAAATCCGCGACTACCGGGATGCGGCGGATGACTACTTGAAAGTGCAATTGTTTGAAAATTCCAGCAAGACCATGAACACGATTACCGAATTTTCGCCCCTGCAGCCGGACATGCAGGAATTGCTGCGGGTTTTGAACCAGATGGTGCCGGCCTGTGAAGACCGCCTGCTTTTGTTCAATCCGGTTGAGGATGACTTGGCCTACCCGGTCAAGAGCACGCCGGAATGGGATGCCAAAGCGGAAAAATGGCTTAATCAGGAGGTCATTTTTGGCGGGACGGTCTTGGAGAACAAGACCAGCTTGGGCGAAAGCCAGGTCACGCTTAGAATGGATGATGGCGGGACCGTCCTGGTCAAGTATTTCGACCGCGACAGCGACCGGCTGCTCGAGTACGGGAACGGGATCACGGTTGGCGGACGCTTGATGGTTCGCGGCGCCTTCGTTGGCAAAGACGCGGATACCTTTGTCGTCGTGCCGGATACGATCTACGACCGTTAGTCAATTAAATAAAGCAATAAATGCAAGGGATCAGAGCCCTTGCATTTTTCGTTGCTATTCGCGTTCTTCTTGCCGCAGCTTGAGCAGGATTGCATAAATTTTAAACAGCTGGCGGGTGTTTAGCGGGTCAAGACCGGTAAGTTCTTTGAACCGGTTCAAGCGGTACTTGAGCGTATTGCGGTGAATGTGCAGCTCATCCGCGGCCTGACTGACGTGACAATTGTTTTTGATATAGGTCAGCAAAGTGGCCGTCAGCTCATCTTGCTGGCCCTTTAAGCGGTCAATGACAGCTTGCTCCTGGCTGAGGGGATTGCTGAGCAGGTTCAGGTCAAACTGGAGCTCATCGTAGACATCAATTGCCAATTCTGGAATGAACTTGTGAAAATTGATCACCTGCTTGGCCTCCGCAATTGACTGGCCAAGCTTGCGGCTGGCAGACCCGATGCCCAAGGGGATGGCGTGTTTTTTCGCCCAGCCGCGCAGTTTCTGGATTGCCTGCTCATCCCTGACAAAAAAGAGCTGCTGGGCGTGAGCATAGTTCAAGAAATAATCATCCGGGTCAAGGCTAAAGTGGGGCAGGTCTGTTTTCGCGCAGATCAAGACCACCGCCCGCCGGGGCTTCATTAAATCGATGCCCAGCCGTTCGGCGGCATTCATCAGATCATAATTGGTCTCGAGTTCCCCTCGCGCCTCGCTCCACTGAAACAAGAAGCGCTCCAGGCGCCGGTCGTATTCCTTGCGCACCCGTGCAAGCTCTTGTTGCTCCAGCAGCAGCTCAGTGCTGGTTTTGAGCAGCCTCGCCAGGGGCTTGACTGCAGTTGGATCGCCAGTAATCCCAACAACGCCAACTAGGTGCTGATTGACGATAATTGGCATGTTGACGCCAGGCTGGCCAGCCTCTCCAAGAGCTTGGCTCATCACCTCAATCTGCTGGCTCTTTAAGATGCGGCCAGCACCGACGTGTCTTTGACCAATTCTGTCAGCCTCACCGCTGGCGATGATTACCCCGTTTTCATCCATTACGTTGATGTTATAGGGAATTTCTTGCATCATGCGCGTGACGATCTTTTGCGCTAACTCTTGATCCAGCTTCATGTAACGCTCTCCCTTCTTCCTTAAGAGATGGCCAAGCTGGCAATTTGTAGCTATTGCTAAATAACGCCAGCTTTTGTCCAATAATTTACCATAGATTTTGGACAAATGCACAAAAAACTGCTTGCTGGCAGGTGCTAAAATAAAGGAAGTGAAAAGAAACAATAAGCATAACGATTCAAGAAAAGCAACAGACAAAGGAGCAAAAAATGGCACTGAAATTCGTACTAGCACCGGACTCATTTAAAGAGAGCATGACGGCCAAGGAGGTCTGCCACGCCATGGCCCAAGGAATCAAAAAAGTCTTTCCAGACGCAGAGATCGTTGAAGTGCCCATGGCCGACGGAGGCGAAGGGACAGTAGATGCCTTAGTCGCCGCCAACCATGGCGAAAAGCGGAGCGTGAGCGTGCTTGGACCTGACGGCAAGAACGAAACGGCTGCTCAATACGGCCTGATCAATGATGGCACCTGCGCGGTAATTGAAATGGCGCAGGCTTCAGGATTGGAGCTCCTGCCGCCGGAGAAAAGAAATCCCCTGGTGACCACGACTTATGGTACTGGCCAGCTGATCAAAGATGCCCTGGACCGCGGGGTCAAGAAGCTGATCATTGGCCTTGGCGGCAGCGCGACCAATGATGGCGGGGCAGGAATGGCCCAAGCTTTAGGGGTCAAGCTGCTTGATCAAGAAGGACAAGCGCTGCCTTTTGGCGGCGGCGCCTTGGGAAGGCTGGCCAAGCTGGATGCCAGTGAGATTGACCCGCGCTTGCGGACGGCTGAAGTGCTGTTAGCCAGTGACGTAACCAACCCATTGACTGGCGAAAATGGGGCTTCACGCGTTTTTGGCCGGCAAAAAGGGGCCACGCCAGAGATGATCGCGCGGCTGGATCAGAACCTGGCCCACTATGCAGCCGTTATCCGTGAATCTATCGGCAGAGACGTTGAACATGAGCCAGGTGCTGGGGCAGCAGGCGGTCTAGGGGCCGGGCTCATGGCCTTTACCAATTGCCAGACTCAACCTGGGGCACAGATCGTCATTGCCGAGAATCACTTAGAAGAGCAGCTGGCAGATGCCGATTTCGTCTTCACCGGCGAAGGCGGCACCGATTTCCAGACCAAGTTCGGCAAAACGCCATATGCCGTAGCTCAAGTTGCCCGCAAGCGGGGCATCCCCGTGTACACGGTCGCCGGCAGCCTGGGCGAGGGGATCGACAGCCTTTACGATGCTGGCTTCGACGCTATTTTTGGCATCCTGGACACGGTCTGCTCTTTGCCTGACGCGCTCAAGCATGGTCCGGCAAACGTCACGCGGACCTGCGAGAACATTGCCAGAGTCATCAAATCAGTCAAATAAAGACAGAGCCGCATTCCTAAGCAGGGATGCGGCTCTTTTACGGCTAAAATATTTTTATATTTATTTTTGGACTGGTCATAAACTAAAAAGCAAAGCTTTTGCCCAATCGCTGCTTAAAATAGTTTCTCATCTTAGGCATTTTTGGCTTGTTTATCGAAGCATCTTCTCAAAAGCAGCAAGCGCTTACGCTTGTATTATGAAAGAAATGTGATAAGATTAAAGTACAAAAAAGAAAGGAGGACACTCCACCAGAAACTTAAGCATCTTAATCGCCAGAACTTACTTAGTTCGAAAAGGAGATGGGTCCGATGGGCAGTAATGGTAGGATAGCAAATTCTAATAAATGATAGAAGGGACTGTTACCACCATAAAATTTAAGTTTAATCATCAGGGCTGATTTGCAAATCAAGGTTGGTTCCGATGTACCGCTGTTGGAAAATGTAAGTCTCACATCTGATTTGAAAGAGGTGTTACCACCATCATAATGAGAAAAACTGAATACGACGTAACTGTTACTCGTTCCTGAATAGCAAGCTGAATTCAATGCACAGCTGCTTTTCAGGAATTTTTTGTTTTTCAGCTAGGGTGATTGACCGGCATACGATTATCTATATAAGACAATACTTGTTTTGTTTTGCAAGAAAAAGAAATATTAAAGCCTGTAGAAGTATATAATTAAAGTAGCTAAGCATAAAGGAATGATAAATATGAGCAACCCGAACTTGCTGTTCTACTTTGACATGCCGGCCGCGATTCTGTCGGCGATACTTTTTGCAGCATTGACAATCTACTACAAGCACAAGACAAAAACCTACTACGTGATCATGGTAATGTCCCTGCTGATCTCTTGCTACTCACTGATTAAGACGGCAGGCACTGTCCTGCGCAATGAGCCAATGGAGCATGATTTCAACTTTGTCAGCATAACCAACCTGACAGCCCACTTGCTCCATGTGATCATCATTTTTGAGCTCTTCTACATGTTTTTGACCCTCAAGAACGATGGCCAAAAATATTCCCTTTGGCAGCAGCTGCTGTTCATGGCACCAGCGCTCGTGGTCTTGACCTTCTTGCTGCTTCCGGAGCTGCAGCCAATGCTGTATGTGATCAAGCCGACTGGCGAATACGTTCACGGACCCTTGCATATTTTGTTCAATATCGAGCTTGAGACCTATGTCGTAATGACGATTGCCGTCATCCTCCGGCACAAAAAGCTGCTTGGGCGGGAATTCAAG
This sequence comes from Lactobacillus sp. 23-2, assembly GCF_044902225.1. Taxonomy (NCBI): domain Bacteria; kingdom Bacillati; phylum Bacillota; class Bacilli; order Lactobacillales; family Lactobacillaceae; genus Lactobacillus; species Lactobacillus sp. 23-2. The sequence goes on from NZ_JAOQBX010000003.1 coordinate 98,409, forward strand.
ATCGCCCTCTGGAGCACGATTGCCTATGGACTGACCTATCTTGTCGACAATCTGCTTCAGATTAGAATCTCCAACTTTGTCATGGTCGTCGGCTTAAGCAATCTTACGATCGTGCTGACTCAAGACGAAAAGGAGCTTTGGCGCAAAAACAGCCTGCGCGATCAGCTGACTGGCTTGAAGAACCGCTTTGCACTGCAAGAAGACATCAACAGCTATTTGAACCACCAAACCTGCGTAGCCTTATTGGACGTAGACGACTTCAAGCACGTCAATGACACTTTTGGCCATGCTTGCGGGGATGAGGCCATTCACCGCTGCGGCCAGCTGATCAGCCTGTACTTTCCAAACCAGGGCTACCGCTACGGCGGGGATGAATTCTTAATCATCAGCCGCTTGCCTGAGCCTGACTTCCGCAAAGCCTTGATTTCGCTGCAAACCGAGATCATGAGTCAGAAATTTGCCGGAGTTGCCGGTCGGGTCACCGTGACCGTGGGCTTTTGCAGCGGCAAGCCACTGACTGATCTTGACTTGACCGACATGTTCAAAAAGGCTGACCGGATGATGTATTCTGGCAAAAGAAGTCATCGCTATGACACGACGGACAATGGTCAAGACGGTACTTTGTCAGGCATTGAGGCCAAACAACATAATCAATAAAAAATCAGTATTGCCAGCAATCATCTCGATTGCAGCGATACTGATTTTTTGTCTTAATTCTCTATTTTGTTCTTTCAGCCAGAATAGGGGTCGCGGTCAGGATTGCGGAAATCTGCTTCATCGTCGCGGCATCGATGTTGATAAATGGCAGCACGTTGGCAACTTGCGGCAGGGACATCTTGCCAAAATTCTCCCGGTTGCCAGGATCTCTGAAGAAGTTGATCACCTCAGCAACCTGGGCAAGCTTGCTGACAACCGCTTCATCCTGCATGATTTCGCCAATTGGACTCTCCAGACTGTAGCGCTCAATATAGTCTTCATCTGGCTGGTAGGTCAGCTCGTAGTGGCCAGCGCTGAGCTTGAAGTTGCCATTAGAACGAAGCTCGCCGTTGACCAAAACGCCGTTCTTTGCCGCGCGGGGAAGGCGAACTTCAACGGTCTGACCAAATGGCACGTCAAGGCTGAGCTTGATGGTATGCTCGTCATCGCTTTCAATCTGGTAAGCCACGCTGAATTTGCCATAGCTTGATTCATAGCTGCCGCTTACTCGCTTGAGGCGGTAGTCAAACTGCGGGGCGAAGACCAGCTTCTGGTATCCAGGGGCGTGGTCACTGATGCCCAGCAGGTAGCGGTAGCCCCATTCCATGATGGCCCCGATTGAGTAGTGATTTAAGGAATTCATTCCTTGCGGGTTAATTGAGCCGTCTGGCAGGACCGAGTTCCACCGCTCCCAAACCGTGGTTGCACCAAGATTGACGGCATAAAGCCAGCTTGGGTAGTCCTCATTCATGAACAGCTTCATTGCCAGCTTATGGCGGCCATACTTGGAAAGGACTTGGCAAATGAACGGCGTGCCGACAAAACCAGTCTGCAAGTGATCGTCATCCTTGGCCAAACGCTTGACCAAGTCATTGACTACGCGGCCGAGCTTGTCTTCAGGGACCAATTTGAAGTACAGAGTGAGGGCATACGCGGTTTGGGTATCAATTGCCACGCGTCCGTTTTGAGTAATGTATTCTGCTTGGATGGCCTGCTTGATTGCTTGAGCTTGCTCGCCATACTTTTCCGCATCTGCTGGATGCCCCAGCAGGGCAGCAGTTTGACTCATGATCCAGCTTGAGTAGTAATAGTAGACCGAAGCAACGAAGTCCTCTTCAGTCTTGCCTGTCGGCATGGCGGGATTTTCGCCATCAAGAGCCAGCCAGTCCCCAAACTGGAAGCAGCCAGTCCAGAGATGCTTGCTTTTAGTCTGACGGCCGACCCATGCAAGCCAGGACTTCATGGCTGAATAATTCTGCCGCAAAATCGCCTTGTCGCCATAAGCCTGGTACATGTTCCAAGGCACGATCGTGGCCGCGTCGCCCCAAACGGCCGCGCCGCCTGAGTGGTCGCCCATGTCAGGGGCATACATCGTCAGCATTCCGTCATGCATATCCTGCTCAACAGCCATGTCCCGGGCATACTTCTTGAAGAATTCAAAAACATTCATGTTCAAGGCAGCCGTATTGGAGAAGATGTCCGCATCCCCGGTCCACCCAAGGCGCTCATCGCGTTGCGGACAGTCAGTCGGCACGTCAAAGAAGTTGGATTTTTGCCCCCACTGGACGTTTTGGAAGAGGCGGTTGACCTTGGAGTTGCTTGTCTTGATTTGGCCAGTTTGGTCCATCTTGGAGAAGATGACAGCCGCGCGGAAGTCATCCTGGCTGACTTTCCTGGTCAAGCCGCTCACGCGCAGGTAGCGGTAGCCAAAATAGGTAAAGTGCGGGCGAACCCAGCCTTCTTGACCATCCGAGACATAGACAAAGGCAGCCCGGGCTTGACGCAGGTTGTCCCGGTAGAAGCAGCCTTTTTGCAAAATTTCGCCGGCTTCAAACTTGATGACCGTCCCTTTTGGCTCGCGGTTGTAGAATTCCATCCAGCCTGCTTGATTTTGACCAAAATCAAGGACTGTTTCTGCAGCTGGCGTGGCAATTACTTCCTTAACCGGCAGATATTCCGAAACCGTCAAAGGCAAGCTCAAGCGGTCACAAAGCAGGTCAACTGGATAATCGAGCAGGGCAGCTGCTTGCCAGTCCTTGACTTCCTTGGTCGCGTCAAAATCTTCACCATAGTAGATCGCGGACTTGGTGATTTGTCCCTCGGCAGTCAGCCAACTGGCATCTGACGCGATGACTTCCTCGCTGCCGTCTGCATAAGCCAGCCGGAGTTCACAAATCATGCGCTGCTGGTCGCCGTAAATCTCCTCCCGGCCCCCGTCAAAGCCCATGTTGCCCTTGTACCAGCCGTCACCCAAGGAGAAAAGGAGGGTGAAGCGGCCTGGCTGCTTAAGCGCGCTCGTCACGTCATAAGTTTGGACCTGAATCCATTTGGTATAGTCAGTGCAGCCTGGCGCCAAGTATTCATCGCCGATTTTTTCACCGTTGAGGTAGGCTTCATAGAGGCCCAGCCCAGTCGCGTAAAGACGGGCACTGGCAACCGTCTTTTTCAGGGTAAAGTCCTTTTTGAGCAAAGTGTTTTGCAGCTTTTTGTCCTTATTGCCAATCCATTGGCCAATAAAAGGCTCATCCTGCTTGCCAGTCTCAAAATAACTGCTGCCCGATGCTTCTGCTGATCCGCTCTTGACTGAAACGGTCACTTCATAGCGGGTGCGCGGTGCTAAAGCCAACTCAGGCTCAAAGACGTTGTTGTCGTATTCCAGCCAGCCGCTGTCATAGACGCTTTGGCCAGCGGCGGCAATGACCAGGTGCTTCTTGGCTTGACCAGCTTTGGCATCCGCCACGGCAAATTCAATCCGCAGGTCTTTTAATTCAAAGCCAACCGGCTCATGCATGTGGTTGACCAGGATATTGCTGATTTTCATTGATTGATCTCTTTCTAGAATTACTGCTGATTACAAGCGGGTATCAAAACGGCCACAGAATGGGTCGACCGGACTCTTGCCAACAAAGGCTTCCTGACCAGTCAGCTTGCGCATGATCGCGTCAATCGTTGCGCGGTTGCCAGTATAGCCGTTGATGAAAGTAGATACGTTCGGAATATCGAAGAGGTGGTAGGGGTTAGCCGTTGAAACAAAAACAGTCGGAATTGACTTCATAAACCAAGGAGCATCGGCGGCCATCAGGTGGATCCAGTCCAAGCGCGTGGTGGTTTGGTTGCTGGCAGTTTCCACGTTGGCCACGTAGAAGGCCAGGTCAAACTTCTTCTTGACGTCTTCAACGCCTTCTTCGAAAGTTTCATGGAAGTCCAGGTGCTGACGATCATAAAGCGTGACTTCAAAGCCGGCTGCTTCCAGCCGTTTCTTGAATTCATCAGTGACGCGGCCGCCTTCCTTGAAGCCGCCGTCATCATTGTCTCCCAGGACATATAAGCGGATGCGCGGGTATTTTTCCGGGGTTAAAGGCAGCAGATGATCCCGGTCCTTAACCAAGGTAACGGCTTTAGCCGCGATTTCGTCAGCAATTTTTTCATGTTCTGCCCGCTTAAGATCCAGAATTTCTGGGGCAGGGGAGGCCAGCTGGCCATCAAGGTTCATGACCTTTTGTGCCAGCTTGGTCCCAAGGATACGGGTAACGGCTTCATCAATTCTTGCCATGGAGATGGTGCCATTAGCTACGGCTTCACGAACGAATTCATAGTCTTCGTCAATGTTCTTGTTGAAGAGAATCATGTCGATGCCCGCGTTAATCGTTGCCGGCAAGAGCTCTTTACGCGGCAGGGCGGCATTGTAGCCGATCATTGGGGTCGCGTCAGTAATCGCTAAACCATTGAAGTGCAAGACATTGCGGAGCAAGCCATCGATTAAGAGCTTGGAGCTGGAAGCTGGACGCAGGTCTTTGTCTTCGATTCCCGGCTGCAGCTTTCTTTCCCAAGCTGGCTGCATGATGTGGGCAATCATCACGCTGGGGATGCCGCCTTCGATCAGATGGTGGTAAATTTGACCATATGAATTCATCCATTCGTCGGCAGACAAGGAGTTGACCGAGCTGACCAAGTGCTGGTCACGTTCATCCACCCCGTCGCCTGGGAAGTGCTTGATGACGGGAATGATCTGATTTTCGCCCAGTCCCTTGACTTGGGCATCGGACATCTTGATGACGCGGTTCTTATCGCTGCCAAAAGTACGGACGTTCATGATCGGGTTGCGGAAGTTATTGTCAATATCCACGATTGGCGCAAAAGACATGTTGCAGCCGACTTGGTGGGCTTCATAGCCTGCGACCGCGCCAAGCTGATAGGCAGCCTCTGGATCGTCCGTGGCCGCCATTTCCATTGGCATCCCCAGTCGGGTGCCTTCATTCACGATCCCATTGCCGCCGGCTTCCAAATTAGCCGCCACGAACATTGGGATCTTGCTGAACTTCTGCATGGCTGCAATCTCGCGCTTGATCTTTTCGGCTGCGTCAGGCCGGTACATAATGCCGCCTGGACGGTACTTTTTGATGAAGTCTTCAAGATTGACCAGATCCTCGTCTTGACCGATCACGAAAAAGAGCTGACCAATCTTGTCTTCGACCGACATTTCACTGACTTGCTTTACAACGAAACTGACTTGTTCATCGCTTAAGCAATAAGGTTTCTTGCGTAAATCTACCATGTTAAAAAATTGCCTCCCAAAAAAATTATCTTGATTACGCTTTCAGTCTAAGCTAATATATCTGGTTGGACCATAGTTAAAGTCAACCAGACTTGTGTTCATTTCACAGATTTTGCAGGAGGATCAGCCTATGGATTTGAAAATACTGGAATCATTGCGGGCCAAGAGCAGCCCTAGGGATTGGGAAGAGCTAAAGGACAATTTTAACGCCGACATCTGCGGCTATGTGGGCCAAAAGCCAATTTACCGCTTCTATTCGACTTTAGATGACAGCCTGGAAGAAAATCCGCATTCGATTAGTCTTTCGGTCCAGCCGCACCATTCCTACATACCCTTTCACCAGCACAATTATGTCGAAATGACGACTCCGCTGCTGGGAAGCTGCACTTTAGTGATTAATGGCAAAGAGGTCAAAGTCGACCAGGAGAACGTGATCATGGTCGGCAAGGGAGTGACTCACCGGGTTAAGGATATTGATTCCGGCTCAATCGTCGTCAACATTGCGTTGAAGAATACGGCTTTTTCACTTAACGACTTGAACTTCATGCTGCACTCGGGAACGTCCAACTCAATTTCCAGCATGCTTTTTTCACTCTTGAGCAGCAATGACAATCATGAAAGCCGCTATTGCCTGTTTGAAATCAATCACGACCGCAAGATTGCTGAAACTATCTATGACATTATTGAGGAGTACTACGCCAACCAAGTGCAATCCAACCAAATCATTCGCTTTGACCTGCTTAGCTTGTTCTCGCGCCTGATCAGAGCTGCCTATCTGCAGGATATCAGCATCTCGACTGGCGAGAAGCAGGAAAGCGATTTGCTGAACCTGCTGCTTTATATTGAAAAGCACTACTCAGCTATCACCTTGGAAGAGATGGCTAAGAACTTTGGCTTTAATCCCAATTACCTGTCTTCATATCTTAAAAAGAATACTGGCTTGACTTTCATTAAGCTGGTTCACCTGCAGCGCGTCAATGTCGCTGCCGAATACCTAGCCAATACGAGCGCATCGATTGAAAAGATCGCTGAGAAGGTTGGCTACGAAAACCCATCCTACTTCTATAAAATCTTCAAGAAGACCCTCGGCCTGTCGCCAAAAGAATACCGGGAGAAAATGCTGAAATAGCAGGGAAATCTACATAGAAGACCAATGACTTGCTGATCGGCTGTTCGAATCGAATGGCGGCTGCTATCCTTGTTTTAGAAAAAATGACATAGTTTTAAAAAAGCTTTATGTAAAAATGAAGGGCACTCAGTCAAGCTGGGTGCCTTTTTGCTCTTTACAGAGTCCATAATCAACAAAAATAGCAACAAATTTTGGAAAGAGACTTAAGCCTGCTTGTTAAGCAGGGCAATAGATAACTCCTTACAAGCATTGAGAAATCAGCGGCTTTGCTGATTTTTTCTGATCTGGTCCAAAGCGTGATCCGCTAAAGTCTTTCAACGCAATCTGTGAAATGGAGATAAACGATCTGATTTTTGCGTATGGTGAAAGCGGTTTGCTTTCAATAGAATTTAAGCATGAAAGATATCGAAAAGCTTTGAGCAAGAAAGGATTCAGAAAAAATGGATAAAACGAAAATCAAAATTGGCGTCGTCTCGATGGCAACCTTGGCAATGTCAGGGTCAGTTGCGGGTTCAGCGATCGCGGCGATCTCTAAGTCATTTCCGACTACACCAATCTCAACGATTCAGCTGCTGTCAACTCTGCCAGGTCTCGGCTCTTTGATCATTTCCCTGATTGCCGGGCAGATGGCCATGCACATTTCCAAAAAGCAGCTGGTTCTGCTTGGGGTTGCGCTGGTAACCCTTGGTGGCTTGCTTCCAGCCTTTTGGAACAGCTCAATCGTTGGCTTGTTGATTTGCTCAATCATATTGGGCATGGGAGTCGGCTTTGTCTCGACCATCAACCCGATGCTGCTGTCCCAGTACTTTGAAGGTGAAGAAAGATCAACGATGATGGGGGTCAACACAGGCTTTACCTCCCTGGGCTCAATGGTCCTGACTGGAGTGGGGGGCTTTCTTGGCGGCTCAAACTGGCGCCATCTCTACTGGATCTTCGCGGTTGGGATCATCGTTTTCCTGCTGGTGCTCTTCTGCTTGCCAAATGACAAGGTTGAGGCCTCTTCCACCGATGGCAAGACAAGCAAGCCAAAGGCTTCTACTTGGGCAGTCATTAAGAGCCTGAGCCCCTCAGTCTACCTGATCTACTTGGTAGTCTTCCTCCTCGGTATTGCCTTTACTGCTTATATGGCCAACTTGTCAATCGTTGTTGCCCAGAAGCACATGGGAGGCACGGCCATGACCGGGATGATCAATGCGGTTGGTACCATGGGCGGAATTATTGCTGGCCTTGGCTTCAAGTACCTGCGCAAGGTCACTAAGCCAAACACTTTGGCAGCCGGCTTTGTCTTCTTGATCATTACCTTGGCCGTAACATACTACTTCAACAATACGATTGCGCTGATGATTGCGGCTATCTTCGCCTCAGTAGCGATGGTTACCGTTATGTCAACCGCTCCATTCATGCTCTCTATGGTTTCAGCTCCTCAGCAGATTCCAGTCGTCATGTCCGTCTTCGCTTTTGTCAACGGCTTAAGCTCTGCCATTGCCCCAAAGCTGATCAGCTGGTGCCACGTTCCTGCAGGCGCTCCATCATTCGTCTTTGCCGGCATCATCTCAGCGGTCGTCGTTGTTGTCTTAGTCGCAACCCGGTTTGAAAAGAAGGTCGAAAGCGGCCAGCTCCTGGCAGATGCTCCTGCTAAGTAAAGCAAAGAACAAATTTCTCTCCTCATAATCAACTTCAAATCTAAACAATAATCGCAAAAGACGCTGATCGTTTTCACGGTCAGCGCCTTTTACCATATCTATAATTATGTTAAGTTTATGAACTCTTTTACGCTTTTCCCTTGATTGATAAGAAAAAATGCTTTTTTTGGCCCTTCCGGGAAATATCCAATTGAAAGCCCTTTTATTTCTTTAAGAGTTTTGCATAATAGAAATAGAACCGTTATTGAAACTGAAAGGATAGCAAGGGGTGGCAAATAATGAGTGAATTATTTTTAGACTATCGCGAACAAGTACAGAAAATTCTGGATGAGCTTGACGACACGCAGACTTCCCTCAGATTGGGGGCAGTGGCAATCAAGAGTCTGCTAGAGCTGGCTCAAGTTGAATACGATAGCGATCAGGATGGAGACGATGACGACGATGACGACAGCGACAAAGATGAGGATTCGGATGCGGATCCGGATGAAGATGACAGTACCGACACAGATGCTGATGACGCTAACGAAACAGCTGACAATCTGAGCACCGAAGGCAGCCAGACAGATTTTGCTGATCCTGCAGAGACCGAAGCGTCTGCCAGCGGGGATGCACTCACCCGTCAAGTCAAGATCATCAGTCCGGCCTCTGAAAACGCGCCAGTCCTAAGAGTCAATCAGGATTTTGCCTTTGACGTGCCGACCGGGCATGAAGTCTGCAAGTTTATCCGCTGCCGGACGGGTGGATCTTTGATTGATGTCCGCCGGGCCTTTGCCGGCAAAATCAGCGAAGCGACCGTCCGGAATCTTGGCTTGGCCAATGGAAATATCGTTGAAGCCAAGCCCGAAAAGAACGACAAGGTCACCATTATCCGCGTGCTCAATACCGCGGAAACGCCTGACAATCTTTCTTCTTTTGATTATGGCATCGTTGAAGAAGAGCTAGATGGCAGCTTGTTCGTCGATCATAATGCCTCTGGTGAAAGACTAAGCGATTTCTTGCACGAGGAGCGCTATAAAATTCCTGATGGAATCAATGCTTCTAAGAGTGCAAAGGGTTATGTCAAAGCAGGAGACATTGTCAATCTGGCTTGGTACAAGAATGAGCCGAGCTCAACTTTGGTCCGCTGGGTAATCCGGGACGGAGGTGGCAGTTTCCTTGCAAGCAAGCCGGCAGCGGCAAAAAGAAAGGTACAGGAGGACAATAATGATAATAAGGAAGAAAAGAATAAGAGCATTGAAGCCAAGCCAGATGTCAGCACATTGGCGTTTGACCTGAAGGGCAGAAAGATTGGCGTGGTAATTGGCAACGAGCTGCGGCGCAACGAGATCCAGCACATGGTCAAGGAGCATAATGGGGCATGCAGAATCATCAATGCTTTCAAGTTTGGCGAGCCTGAATCTTTCTATAAGCATGAGCTCAAACATGTCGATATTGCAGTCTTAGTCCAGAACATCAACAAGCACTCAACCAGCAAGCTGGTCAGAAAGTATGCCAAGCGCTTCGCGATCGCGGACAGTGCGGGCTTGTCAGCAATCGAGCGGGCAATCTACAGGGCCATGTATGGCTTGCCGGCCTATGAAACATCAACTCAGCCAATTGCTTATCCAGTCAAGGATGCCGCAAATGCTTAAGAATTAGCTATTGACTATTGTAAGCACTTGCACAATAATGAAAGGAACAACGGAATTACTGAAAGGACTGGTAAAGATGGCTGAGCAATACAAACTAACGGAAAACAGCAGCATTGAGCAAGCACTTGCTCAGGCAAAATCTGGCGACACGCTGCTATTGGAGCCTGGCGACTACGTCGCTGAGAAACTTAATCTGACCCAAATCAACATTATTGGGCAAGGACAAAGCCCAGACGACGTCACCCTCGATGCCCTGCATGTCGATTTTGGCGAGAGCGTCGCCCTGACTAACCTGACGATTTACGGCGAGTTGGAATTGCCAGGCTTGGAGCTGGAAAACGATAAGGAAAACAGCATTGCTTCCTACCAGAACGGCACTCTGTCGCTGACAAACTGCAAAATCCTGACTCGCGGCGTGCACCACTTGAAAGCAGGCGGAGACTTCTTCAAGACTAACGCACAGGAATTGAGCAATATCACTGCCGGGGATGTGCTGCTGTTTGAAAAGGGCGAATACGACCTGGATGCCATTAAGTTCAGCAACAGTCTGACTTTAACCAGTGAGAGCGGCAACGCCGCAGACGTCATCATCAACGGTCAGCTGCAAATCGACAGTCCAGTCTTCGTGCTCAACTCCCTGACCTTCACCGGGACCAATTCGGACAAGTCATGGCGGGGGACAGCGGTCATGAATGGCAACCGGCCAGTCGAGCTGACGGTCAATGGCTGCATCTTTGAGGACAATGAGCAGCCAGACCAGCCGGCCTTGGTGGTTCAGCAGCCGCAGTCCGAGACCACGCTGATGAATTGCCAGATCGCGCCAAGCGTTGACCTGCGCCAAGGCTCTGAAGTCATGAACTTCGATATTTCCGGTGACTTGGTGGCCTACCAGTGCCAGTTTGATTCAGTAGCCCTTTTCCATGGCGGAAGACAGACTATCAGACAGAGCCGCTTTAGCAGACCCCTGTCGCTTAGGGCAGGTTCTGAATTTGTCGCCAAGAACTGTGAATTCAACTACCAGATCGAACTGGAAGAGAATTCCTCAATGGACATCAATGACTGCCTGTTGGAAAACTCAGCCACCCATGTCTTCGTCATTTACGGAGATTCACCAGAGCCAATCAACGTCAGAAGCAGCAGCTTTGCCCCAGATTGCGCCGTGTTGTGGATCGATGTGAAATCACGGCCTGACCTCAACATTGACGTGGAAAATGCTGACGAAAGCGAAGCGGTCGTCTATGCAGCCAGCGATGAGCGGGGACAAATTGGCAAGCTGAACGTCAGCCCGACGACAAAACTGATCGGCATCAACGCCAAGGACTACGACGTGCAAGCTGCCTACCAGCAACTGGTAGACCAGCTCAAGCAAGCGCCGGACGAATAAGCAGCATTTTACAGTTGGAGCAATCCAGCTGTTTTATTTTGCTCTTTTTCAGCATTAACATATTCTTTGTTATGTTAAGTGCAAATCAGCACGATTGCATTAGTAAATAACAAAGCTATAATTGCATTTATGTAAACAGGGAGGATAATATAATTATCCTCCCTGTTTACGTCAAAGCCTATTCTAATAGGGGCTGATTTTTGTGTTAAAATTAAGTGGGAGGATAATCATGAATAACGCAAAAATCAACCCTAATGCTAAGAAACGCCGCTCTAGAGCCATTCCTGGCCATAAAGACGTGCGCCCGATTTCCAGCAACTACGACCTGGCCAACCTGCTCGACAGTCTGCAGCATGACTTCCGCCTGGGGCAGCGCAACTACACGATTTTTCAAGTCGGCAAGGCAACCCTGCTCCGGGTCAGTGACGTCATGCGCTTGAGAAAGGCTGACGTCTATACTGAGGATGGCCGGGTGAAGCGCAATGCCTTTATCAAAGACAAGAAGACCGGCAAGCAGAACACGCTCTATCTCAAGCCGGTTAGAGATGATCTGCTTGACTATTGGCAATGGCTGCAAGATTTTCAGGAATCGCATCCCTACAACCGGATTTTTGACAGTGAATGGCTTTTCCCCTCATATACCAGGCCAGACCGGCATATCACGGAGAATCAATACTACAAGATCATCAAGCGGGCTGGGAAATTGGCCGGCGTTGCCCACGTGGGTACCCACTCCATGCGCAAGACTGGCGCTCTAATCGTCTACGAGCAGTCCAACCACAATATCGGCTTAGTGATGAAGCTGCTCAATCACTCAAGTGAAGCAGTCACCCTGGACTACCTGGGTCTGTCCCAAGAGCGCCGGGAAAACATTCTGGACACCATCGATTTCGACCGTTTTCGCTGATTTTTGTGCCATGCTGACACGATGATTCTACGGGCCTTAAATGGGTAGTTAATCATCAAAAAGAATTTAAAAGCCATAGAATCACTATCTCAGCAACAGACTTTTTGACTCACCAATGTAACATTTGTGTTTTGACTTTTTTACAAAATGATAAAGAGCATTTATCTTTGAACCCTTTTGTCATACAATGAAGGCAGATAGATATATATCGCAAATGGCATATGGAGGGATACATGATGAAAAAGGCTATTTTGTATCGAACAGTCAAAGCTAGTGTCGTAGTCGGCCTGATCGCCGCTGGTGCAGGAGCAGTTGCCCTTTCGCGACTGACGTCAAAGCCAGTCAGTGCCACGAGAAGCGGCAAGAAGACCGCTAAGTCCCACAAGAAGGGGACCAAGCTGGTCGCGAGAGACAAAAAAGAGATCAAAGGCAAAAAGTACTACAACGTTGGCAAGCGTGGCAAGGATGAATACGTCAGATCCAGCGACACCAAATCGGCCTACAAGCTGACGGTTCAAAAAAAGCGGCTGACTAGAACCATCAAATTCAAGCTGCCAAAGGGCAAAAGGGCCGAAGTGATCAAGCAGACCGTCACGCTTAAGCGGCGGGTTAAAATTGACCCAAAGACCAAACAGAAGACTTATGGCAAATGGACTGTCGGCACCTGGAAGGCTGTCAAAGCTAGAAAGGCAGCCGGCTATCAACCATCAGTTGCCAAAATCCCAGCCCTTCACGTTAACAGCCAGACAGGGAATGTCACGGTTGTGGTAACTTACCAGAAGAAGCCGCGGCCAGGTGCGGAAATCCGCAAGCATCAAAGACGAGTTGAGAAATGGCGCAAGCACCAAGGTTCATTGGATAATTAGATGAAAATTGCATGAAATGCATGTAAATAAAAGAATTGCATATAAAAAGGCGAAGCATTTGCTTCGCCTTTTTATATGCTCTGTCCTTGTTTTTGGCAAGAGGGTGTGCAGGGATGTCTGCCTACTCTTGCTCCAGGAATTGATCAGCGCAATCCAGTGCTTTAGCACCATAGATAGTTGCCGGACCGCCGCCCATTGCAACGGCAACGCCAACGGCTTCCGCAATCTCTTCGCGGGTGGCGCTGGCGGCGACAGCCGCCTTGACATGAATGACCATGCTTTCTTCACAGCGCTGAGCAACAGCAATTGCCAAGGCAATCAATTCCTTTTCTTTCCGAGTCAATTCATCGGCTCTAACGGCGGATTGGTACATTTGCAAAAAATCCTTGCCAGTTTCGCCAATGCTTTGATACAATTTTTGACTTTCAGCCATCAGTTTTTCTGAATCTGCCTGATAGTCTGTCATAGTTTAAACCTCCTAGTGAATAATCACTTACTTGTTTGACACATATTATAACCGTTAAAGCCGGGAATGAATACAATTTTACATTGATTCAATTCACAATTTACATTTCTTTTGCTAGTATTGGCTTAGGTGGCCCATGAACTTGGTCAATAGTTAATAAAGTACGTTCAATTTTCTTCCTTTTATTATGCTTTGGACAATAATCAGTCTTCGTACTAATTTCCTTTTATACTGGAGACGACATTTTTTCGCAAAAATTATTCTTTAGGCTAAAAAGGCTTTTTGGAGGCAATATGGATTATTTTACCAGTGGACGCTTTGCTAAGATCTGCAGCGTCACTAAGAAGGCTCTTTATCATTATGAAAAAAAGGGCTTGCTCAAGCCCGCGCTAATCAGAGAAAATGGCTACCGCTATTATACTCTGGAACAGGCAGATAGGGTTGCAACGATTCGCCTGCTTGAGGGCTTAGGAAGCAGCCTGGATGAAATCCGGGCCTTTTTTGCCCTGACCAGCTTAGCTGAAAAAGACGCTTACCTGCACGAACAGCAAGCCCGGGTAAAGGAGAAGCTGGAACTTTTTCAAAAAATGGCTGAAAATTTGCATTTCCTGGATCAAAAGCTCCATGACTACCAGAAGCTAGGGGAGGGGGAGGCAGGGCATGAGCAATTGCCTGCAGAATACTATTATGTTACGGCTTTTCAGCATAACGTCATTCTCAATCCAATGACTTCAGGGATCAAATATGGGGCACTTGTTGATGACTTTGCAAAGCCGGACAAGATCAGCCGTTTTTTTAAAGCTGCAGATCCTGAGTCCAGCAACTATGTTAAGCCTGCCGGACATTATGTCTATTTCTACCAGACTTTGACCAATGATGAGATTCCAGCTTATGGCGCCAAAGCCCTCACAATCTTGCAGCAACAGGCAAAAATCGTGCCGCCAATCTATCAGGAAGACTTTAGCAGCGCCGTCTTAAATCAAGATGACCTGATCATCATGAAATTCTCTGCCTTGGTTGCTGATTAAGTGGTCCCCTTTTGCCATAAAAGAAAGGTGAGAGAGGAGGAAAGAGCTGATAAAGAGGCGAATTCCCAGTTAATTGCCGAGATATCCAAATTTTGCGGACATCCAAGGCAGAAATAGAGCAGATTTCCAGCATCTCAAGTCATGATCAGAAGCAGGGCAATCACGATTTGTGACAAGCGATTGCAAATTGCCGGCAACAAAGCAATAATAGCCTTTCAATTTGGTCATAAATTTGGTCATGATTGGTTTTGACAGTCAAACTGTCAGCAAAACAGAGAAGAGTAACAAGAAACGCAACAAATAAGGAAAATCTGACCGACAAAATCCAAGCAAAAATCCAGTGATTTCGGGGCACTTATTGACTTTAGTCATTAAAATTATTGTTTTAATGACACAAAAGTCCAGCATCTGCTTCCAGTTCTTCTCACTGATCAGTCTGAACCGCAAGGAGAGAGCAGACAAAACGCAGCCACTTCCGTGACTGCGTTTTAGTTTATTATTTCATACTGTACTGTTTTAAATTCGTTTAGTTGCTCCGCATTGCTTTCCATTCATCATGCAAGAGCGCGTATTCATTCTGGTCATGGTAGCCATCGGCAAGCTTCAGGCACTTTCTCTGCGTTCCTTCAAGGAACATGCCCGTCCGTTTGGCCACGCCATTGCTGCCAACATTGTCAGTCGCACAGCGGACGACGATTCGGTGGAGATCATACTCTTCAAAGCCAATTTCAAACATCTTTTCCAGCGACCTGGTCATCAAGCCCTGACCGCGGAAAGCTTCAGTCAGCCAATAGCCAACGTCTGCTTCCTTATTTAAGTGGTCGAATCCATTAAATGAGATCTTCCCGGCAAGCTGGCCTTGATACCAGATCAGCAAATCCAGGCCTTCATCAGCAGCAAATCTTTGGCGATCATGCTGAATGCTGGCAATCTCATCTTCTGCTTGCTTAACATGATCAACCCACGGCAGATACCGGCGCAAGCTCTCCCGGCTGCCAGCAATTGCGTCATATAGTGCCTCCGCGTCCTTAATCCGGGGGATTGCCAGTTCTAAGTCTTCATCTATACGATAACTTAACATATACTCTCCTAAATTTCCGATCGTTACGGTATAATTGATAGTGTGAAAGCCTTTTCTTTTGGCTCAAATTCTGCTTTTCCAGGACTTTTTTGCCAATATTGTAGCAGATGAATCCGACAAAGGCTACTTATTTCACGAAAAGTCGTAAGCTATCAGCTATAAGCTAAATGCAATGTTAGAAAGAGGAAGCGACATGAGAAACTCACTCAATAGAATCCTCAGCAACAAGTTGACGCAATGTGCCGTAACGTTTATTTTTATCTTTTTCAGCGGCAGCTTGGCATTCGCCGCCATTGCTGACGTCAAGCTGCTTGACCGGTCGCCGTGGACAGACATCTTGTGGGCAGCCGCGGCTTTTTTGATCGGGGTCGTCAACATGTCATTGCTGATTCATACGGTTGAAGAAGATGCTAGAAAGTCAGCATCAACCGCTAAAATGTCTGCAGGCAAACGCCGGCAAGCCGTAGCACGCGAAAACTAAATAATAATAGCACCAAAAAGCGGCAATCTTGGATTCACCTGGTTGCCGCTTTTTTCTAGCAGTTAACTTTACATAATATATATTATACGCTCATTCATTTTCTGTTATTTTTGGTCAGCTTGTCGTTCACCCGCTTCACCTCGCCTAGCTGCATCAGCCAGATGACTGCCCAGACTGCCGCGTAAACCACAAGGATGTCCAGCGGCAAAACTTTTAGCAAGTACTCTCGACTCATGATACCAAACAGCCAGGTCACCGTTTCCACCACTGCCAAGATCAGCACCATATGCAGTAGCAATTGCAGTGCCAGATTCATTTTCTGGTTCAGCCAAATCGTCGATGCCAGTCCGCACAGACTGCCCAGCGTAACCGCGTAAGCAAAGACGTGCATGTCAACCCGTCCTTGGTCCAGCGACCAAAAAAACAAGGCAAAAAATGTGCCGAAGCCAATCCCGCTGATCATGTATTTCATTGCTTTAATTAAGTATCTCATAGCTCGAAGACTCTTTCTTTGACGCCTTTCCAGTATTTGCGGCTGATGCTGATCCTGGTCTGATCTGCCAGCAAAGCCGTTTTGTTGCCTGACATGCTTGGCTCAACTTGCCGTAGATAATCCAAATTAATTACCATATTGCGGGATACCTGCACGAAAGTTCGCGGAAGCTTATCCAATAATTCCTTAAGGGTCTTCCTGATCGTCAGCGGATCTTTTCCAATTGAATGAATGTCCAAATAGTCGCCGAACACTTCAAAGTACTCGATCTCGTCAACAGCCAGCCGCTTCAGCCGGCCATTGGCCATGAAGCTCAGTTCGTTTTGATCCAAGTGGCTGATCTTCTTGGCTAAGTTTGTGATTTCTTCACTTAATTCAGAAGCCCGCAGGTCAATCCAGATCTCATTCTCTGGAACCGCGGGCTCCCTTTTAAAGCTGATTTTAAACATTTTTACCTATCATTATCCCTTCTTGCCTGACAGTGATGCTCGCATTAGACGCTTGCTGAGCAAAAGCAAAATCAAGCACAAGACTGCCAGCGATCCCAGGAGGATCAGGAAGTCCAGTTGAACATTCGTCAGCTGCCTGCCCAGATCAACCTTGATGCCAAAATACTTCAACAGATATTTTCGCGAAGACGACGGCAGCTTGTCAAGCAAGCCAGCAAACAAGACTTCCCGCATGCCAGCCGCGCTGTAGGTCAGCGGGAAGACCTGGATGATCTGGCGGATGACCTTGCCGATTTCGCCGATTGGCACGTAACCGCCCATCACGAAGCCAGCCATCGCGCTGATAATGCCAGACACTGAGCTCAAGGCAATCTGGCTGTTCAAGAAACCGCCTATTAGCAGATTGATTGCCGCGGCCAGGAAAGCCGTCACAAGGATAAAGAGCAGCATGGCAGAAATTTGCTTGAATGTAAGGCTCTTCCCTTCTTCAAAGTGGAAATAGATCATGCACAGGGCAAAAACGAATATCTGCATGCACAAGGCTAGAAATGTTGCTGAGAAATAGTAGCCCAGTACGATTTGCTGATCAGACCTATCGGTCAGTGAAAAATCCAAAAACTTGTCTGCCAGCTTGTCTGAGATCATCTGTGAGATCATTGAGAATGAAGTCGTAATGGCCGTGACTGGGATCAAGGCGCCTAGCATCCACATGTCAGCAATCTGCTTCCTGTTTTCAAGGCCTTTGAAGCCATCGATCAGGTTCTGGCGAATAAAGATCACGAACAGTCCAAAAACAATCAAAGACCCAAGCAAAGAAAAGAAGATATTGCTCTTGTTTTTGAAATACAGCAGCAGATTTCTTTTAGCTATGGCTAGCATCGTTGATCCTCCTCCCCGTTACCTGCAAGAATACCTCATCCATCCCGGCCTGCTCATAGCTGAACTCATCGGCCTTTGGCTGGTACTTGTTCAAAAGGTCGATCACTTCCTGATAGCGATCAATGACAAAGCCATAGCCCTTGTCGGGATCGAATTCATCGTAGCCAGCGGCGGCTTGCTTGAGCCACAGCCGGTTCTTGCCAAACCTCTTTTTCAGCTCTTTGGCTGATCCTTGCGTCAGCAGCTCGCCCTGCTCAATGATATAGACGTAGTCAGCATTGTCCGCCTCATCCAGGTAGTGAGTCGTTAAAAAGATCCCAACTCCGGCTTCCTTCAGCCGACGCAATAGTTGCCAAATTTCCTGGCGGGACTGCACGTCAAGGCCGGTTGTCGGTTCATCAAGAAACAGAATTTCCGGCTGATTGAGCAAGGCCCGGGCAATGTCGGCCTTTCGGCGCATCCCCCCGGAGAGCTCGCCATACTTCCGATCCACGTAAGAGCTCAGCTTGAGTTCTCTGATCAAATCCGCGATCCGTCCTCGAGGCACGTCTTGGTACATGCTGGCGCGGATCTGCAGGTTCTCGCGGACCGTCAGTTCTTCATCCAGGACTCCTTTTTGAAAGACCATGCTGATTTTGACCTGCTGCTTGTGAATTTTGAATAAGTCCTCCCCGTTGTAGAGAACTTTTCCGCTGCTAGGCTGCAGGGTCTTAGTCAGCATCCGCATCGTCGTCGATTTTCCGGCGCCATTGGTGCCTAAGTAGGCAGTCAGTTTTCCGGCATGGATCTCCAAATTGACCTGGTTGACCACCGGCTTTTGCCCATATATCTTGGTCAAGTTACGGGCTTCAATTGTAGCCATCACGCTCACCTCCAGTGTTGGCTTCTAGTTGCTTTATTGTTAATTTCAGTATATGAGCATATTAAAAAAGATTCTAGTTATTTGCGGTGAGTGGTCATTATTAGACGACAAGACGCAAATAGCCTCTAAAAAGGCAGGCTCATGCACTTTTTAGAGGCTATTGCTTAATAAACTGGTCTGGCTGATCCTTCAGTAGCTGGATCAGCAAAACCGATGCTTTCCTTTGAGTAAAGGCTTGGGTCAGCGATGATTTTGACGATCAAGTCGGCGGAACTCTTTCGGGACGCGGATACGCCGTAGTATGGCTCCCCTTTGTGGGTTACCGCGTATTTGACCTCATTTCTGTCATTGAGCCACGGAATCCGCAATATAGTGTAATCCAGATCGGAGTCTTCAATTGCTCTGGCAGAAACTACTTCTGGAGCACTGTCAGTGACTTTGCCGCCGAAGCAGAAGTCACGGTTGAACTTGCCAAATACCCCTTTGACTTCATCGTAAATGCCCAAGATATTGGATGAGATCAGCCGCTTTACGTCGGTTTCATCCATTGTCTCAATGATCTTTCTGGTCAATTCCGCATTTATGCCATGGTCAACGAATGAGACGTAGACGAGATCGCTGCCGGCAATGGCTTGCTTAAGTACGTCTGCGTGATTTGCATCCCCGTCGATGATGGTCACGGCTGGGTTTCCGGCTAGATTGCTGAGCCGGGCGGAATTTCTCAGGAGCAGGGTCAAATGCACGTCTGCTTGTTCTTGCAAGATTCTCTCAGTTACCAGCCGGGCGATTTGTCCATTCGCGCCAATAATCGTTACTTTCTTAGTCATGATCTTTTCCTTTCTTTAAAAAGTCACGCGAGGCACAATGCCTCTCACGCCTTGTTGTCTTTGCTTGCGTTAATTTCTTAGGGCACGCAGGCTTGCGCCAAAAATAGACTCAATCGCTGCTGGATCCCGGTGGGAGAAAAACTGGCTTTCATTCTTATCCAGGGTCTTCAGCAAGCTCATTTCCGCGTCAGTCAATTCAAAGTCAAAGACGGCAAAGTTTTCAGCCATTCTTTCATAGTGGACTGACTTGGGAATGGCAATGATTCCTCTTTGCAGGAGCCAACGCAGGATAACCTGGCCATTGCTCTTGCCATACTTTTGACCGATCTGCGCGATTTGTTCATTGGTGAAGATACCGCCCTTGCCTTCGGCAAACGGTGCCCAAGCTTCGACAGCAATCCCTTCCCCTTGCATGAAGGCAGCTTCGCAGGCTTGCTGGTACCAAGGAGAGACTTCGATTTGGTTGACTGCTGGCTGCACTCGGCTCATCAATTCCAGATTCTTGATCTGATCAGCGTAGAAATTGGATACGCCAATTGACCGGATCTTGCCGGCGGCTTGTGCTTCTTCAAGGGCCTGCCAAGCTCCCACGACATCGCCATATGGTTGATGGAGCAAGTATAAGTCCAGATAGTCCATGCCAAGCTTATTCAGAGAATCGTCAATTCCTTCCTTGGCTTTCTCATAGCTGGCGTGGTCAACCCACAGCTTGGATGTTACGAAAAAGTCTTCACGTGGCAGGCCTGACTTGGCAATCGCCTTCCCTACGGCTGCTTCATTGCCATAGGCTGCTGCCGTGTCAAAGAGGCGGTAGCCGACTTCAATGGCTTGGCTCACTGCTTGCTCGGCAAGGCTCAAGTCATTGATTTGAAAGACTCCAAAACCAAGTTGGGGCATTTTGTTCCCGTCATTTAATGATACGTATTGCATTGCGTATTTCCTCCTGCTGCTGAGAATTGATTGTTTGTTTCTTGACGATTATCAGTATAGATGAACAAGCGGAACCTGAAAAATGCCGCTTGTTTATGTCAGTATGCGTTTGATGTATACTTGAATTAACGCGAAAGGCTTTAGAAAGAAGGAAGCACGATGATCAACCCACAATTATGGCTGGAATTAGCTACTTTTGCCAAAACCGGCACTTTAAGCAAGACGGCAGAAGAGCTGCACTTGACCCAGCCGACGGTTACCCGGGGGATGCAAAAGCTGGAAAAGCTGCTGGCTACCCCGATTTTTGATCGGACTGGCAACCGGATCAAGTTAAATGACACCGGCAAGTTGGCCGCAGATTATGCAGATAAGCTGCTAAAAGAGGAAGCACGCGCGGTCAGTGCTATCCGCAATTTTGGGAGTCAAACAGGCAATTTCTTGCTGGCGTCAGTCGCGCCAGGTCCCTTGCTTCTAGCCAAGTCTTTGGCTAACCCAAGCGACATCCACTTTCAAGATCAGCTTTTGGCAGAAGAGCAGATTACCAAAACGCTGACTGACTATCAAGCTACTGTCGCAATCGGCACGCGGGAAATCCAAACTGACCAGCTGGAATCGATCTATTTGGGCCAAGAGTGGCTTTTTGTCAATCTTGATAAGTTTATGCCGCTTGCTGTCCGCAAGTCTGTCAGCTTTAAGGAACTGGCCAATACCAGCTTTTTAGTCTTGCAGGATATCGGGCCCTGGAAGCAACTGGCAGAGGGATGCATCCCCAACGCGCACTTCCTCTATCAAGACGATCTTAGTGCCTTGAATGAGCTTTCACGCTACTCAAACTTTCCTACTTTTAGTTCCAATATCACTGACTCTCTCAAGATACATGATCGTGATGACCAGCGCGTGACCATCCCGATCGTTGATCCAAAGAACCGAATCGATTTCTACGCAATCTATTTAAAAGAAAACCGATCCCGCGTCAGACCGTTTATCCGAAAAATGATCGACAGCTGGTCTAAGCTGGATAAAACGAAATAAAAAATAAGCATTGCCTGCTTCTTGCAGACAATGCTTATTTGCTTGTGCTAGAAATTGTCTTACTGAACGTTAACGCTGACTGTGGTATCAGTTGAGGTCTCATTGCTTGCCGCGTCAGGAGCCGCTTGGCCGTTGCCGGAAGGGATCTTAACGACTGGAACTTTCACGTTGCCGGCTTTAACGAACAAGCCCACCCCGATTGAATAGTAGTAGCTGTTCTTGATCTTGCGCTTGTCGCCATACACCGTGACATAGCCTTTATTGTGCAAAGTACCAGAGTACTTGCGCCGATTGCCCTTACTGGAGTAAATATAGGCATTATGCTTGAGCTGGCAGTCAACGCCGACCACGTTCTTGTAAGCCACAAATTTGTTCTTGCCGATCATGATCAGCGGACGGTTGTTGACAAAAATCAAAGTGCTGTAGCAACCAACAGCGGAACCGGCAATAATCTTCTTATCCTTAGTCCGCTTGCCATTTTGATCATAAACGTAAGTATTGATCATCGCATTCTTATAAAATGGCTTGTCCGTGCTTGCGCTGGTTTTAGTAGCTGCCGGCAGGACAAAAATCAGTGCTGATAAGAAGCTAAATGCCGCGGCGATTCTGATTGTAGCTTTCTTCAATTTCTATGCACCCTTCTTTAATTAGTCTTCGATCGCGATCGTCTTGATAACTACGTCTTCAAGTGGCTTATCGTTGCCGTCTTTTTCTACCTTGGCGATTTCGTCAACCACGTCCATGCCATCAGTTACTTGGCCAAAAACAGTGTGCCGGTGGTCAAGCCATGGCGTACCGCCTTGCTTGTAGGCCTTGATGATTGGCTCTGGGAACTTGGCCTCGCGCAATTGGGAAATGAAACGCTTTGGCATATTCTTGTTCTGCACGATGAAGAATTGTGAACCGTTGGTGTTGGGACCAGCGTTCGCCATTGACAAGGCACCACGCAGATTGAACAAGACGTTTGAGAATTCGTCCTCAAAGGCATGGCCCCAGATGCTTTGACCACCCATGCCAGTACCATCTGGGTCACCACCTTGGATCATGAAGTCGCTGATCACGCGGTGGAAGATCACGCCGTCGTAGTAGCCCTTCTTGGCAAGGCGCACAAAGTTTTCAACCGTCATTGGCGCCTCCTCAGGGAACAATTGAATGTGGATGTCGCCGTGGTTGGTTTTAATGATTGCCTTAGGGCCCTTGGCGTTTTCCAGGTCAAGTTGTGGGTAAATTTCTTTATCAGACATATTTGTACTCCTTGTTTAAAATCTACTCGAAATTGGCGGTCCGCTTTAAAGCGATTTATTCGCCTTCAGATATTCTATTTTATCATATATCCAGCCTAACCGGATTGAACCGCGTTCAACTTTTTTGCCAAGGTGGCCGTTCAGCTTCATGATCTGCTTTTTCTGCTTACTAAAGGACTCGATAACAAAAATAAGCCCAAAAACGGCTAATGATCACCGTTTTCGAGCTTATTTTGCTATTTACCATATTGATCTGAGCTTGAGACTTTACTTGTCTTCTAGAATAGTCACGTCCGCAAAGTTGTTCATCAGCCAGAGGCTGCCAAAACAGAAGATCACGTTGAGCAAGTAAACAAAAATATCCCAAAAAATCACTGAATTGCTTACCATTTCTATGATAATCAGGCCAGTCGAAAGTATAAAATTGCTCAGCGGCAACCAACGCAAATCAAAGAAATTTGCTCTAAAGTTCTGGCCAAAATCATTGCCGACTCTGAAGAAATGATGCAGTCCGCCCACGCTGGCCCTAGCCAAAAAGGCTGCAACAAGCGTTGCCAGGAAAACCACAAAACGCACGCCAAACTGCTTTCTTGGTGCAAAAAAACCGTAAATGAACAAGCAGAGATATGCGGTTGAGACTAATTTCCCGCAGTTGCTGATCATTGGCCCAAGTTGGTTCAAATGCTTGAGCAAGCGGATCTGCTTCCCCGTCATCTTGTACCTTTTCTGCTGCTTGCTTTCATTTCTGTTCTCGCTTGGCTCCTTGTCGCTGCCATCATACATGTTGACTCAAACTCCTTCTATCTATTGGGTAATTATTCCTCTCATTTCCATCATAAAAGCGCATCCCCCTTTGGCAAGCCTTCCCGAAAAAGATGCGTGAAGATCCTTAAGCTGTTTAAGCTTTTTCGGCACCAGCGGCAATTTGCTGCTTCAGCAGCTCGTTCTGGCGGACGAATTCATCAACCAACGGGTCGCCCTTGGCTACCACATGTTCAAATAGATTCAGGACATTGGCCAGCTTTGGGTCAATCTCGCTCTGCTTGCCTTTCGGCGTCAGCATAATGTACTCCGTCCCCGTATCAAGGCGCGCGCCGGTCTCTAAATCAGTCATGCCGTTAAAGTCATACTCGCAGTGCTTTCCGTCAAAAAGCTTTTCTGTGCTGAAAAGGATGATCAGGGTTCTTCCCTCATGAGATGGCCGGTCGTTCAGCCACATCCAGTCCCGGCAGTATCTGATCAGCTTGGCAATATGATCATCCTGCATGTCGCTCACGTCGGAGAGCCCTAAGAGCAGGTCATAAAAGACCATCTGCTCTTTGCCAGAGGCATACACGTTCATCCGCAGGCAGTGAATCCAGTCCTGTCCACTTGGAATGTCGACCCGGCGGATATTTTCAACTGCCGCGATTTCCCGGTCTGGAAAAATTCTTCCCAAAAGATCCTGACAGCGGACTGGGTCACTTAATACCTGACGGGCAACTTCAGCTCTGCTGGGCTGCCGGCCTTGATCAGCGTTTTCGCTCATACTTGCGCCTTCCTTTTCATCTTATTCTGCAATATTTCCTATTTGTCTCTGATTCCAGTTATTTTTATTGTACAACTAGCTGGCTGATGCCACAAAAAAGAACAGCTGTCTTAGCAGACGACTGTTCTTTTATCTCGTGCGGCCTTGGATTTCACGTAAAATCTGCCGCAAATAATTCTGATTTTAAAGGAAATATTAACAAGCAGCGTCTTAGCTCAAGTCCGCGACGTACTGCTGGAGATTCTGCAGAACCTGCTTGATGTTCTCATCTGACGCCGCATAGGACAAGCGAACATAGCCTGCTGAACCAGCACCAAAGACGGAGCCCGGAATCAAGCCAACCTTGGCCCTCTTAGCCACATCCTTGGCAAAGGCAAAGTCATCCGTTCCAAACTGGTCTGGAATCTTGGCAAAAATATAGAACGCGCCTTGTGGCACAGCCATCTTGAAGCCAAGCTTGGTCAAGCCGGCAACCATCAGATCGCGCCGGCGGCGGTACGCTTCCCGGAAGAGCTTTGAATCGTCTCGCCCATTTGTCAAAGCCTCAATGGCAGCGTCTTGGGCAATGTTGTCCACGCAGGTAACCATGAAGCTGTGAGCCTTAGCCACTTGCACCAGCAAGCCGGCTGGCCCAGCCAGGTAGCCCAGGCGATAGCCGGTCATGGCGTGTGACTTGGACAAGCCGCTGATCAGGAGAACTTGGTCAGGGATGAGCGTTGCCAGAGAATAATGCTCTTGGTCATAAGTCAGCTCACTGTAGATTTCATCAGTAATTGCTAAAATGCCATGCTTCTTCAAGACCTTGGCCAAAGCTTTCAGTTCTGCCTTGGTGTAGGTCCGGCCTGTTGGATTGCATGGGTAGTTCAGCATAATGGCCTTGACCTTTGGACCTTCTTTGGCAATTTCAGCTTCAAGGCGCTCAGGAGTAAGCAGGAAGCCGTCAGCGGAAGTATCGATCATCACGACTTCCCCGCCAGCCATCTCAATATTGGTGAAGTACAAAGAGAAGACTGGAGTTGGCACCAGCACCTTGTCGCCTGGATTCAAGAGTCCGATCAGGGCTGCCGTAATGGCTTCGGTTGCCCCATCAGTGACAATGACCTCAGTTTCCGGATCATAGTGCACGCTTCTGGTATCTTCGAGATATGAACTGATTGCTTGGCGCAGGGCCAGCTTTCCTTTAGATGGGCCATAGTGCGAGTCGTTGTTTTCAATTCCGTGGATCGCGGCTTGCTTGACGTGCTCTGGAACGGAAAAGTCAGGTTCACCCAGGGTCAGCTTGATGATCCCGGGGATAGCGGAAATTTCCTCGTCAAAAGCCCGGATCGCCGAAGGGGCAATCTTGGCCAAGTTTTGGTTGCCTAAGCTTTGCAAATTTGGATTCAATTCTGGCATATTGCGCTTTCTTTCCTATTACAAGATATTTTCCAAGCCAACTACAAGCTGATCCAGCTCGCCGACCCGTTCCAGGGCTACCTTGACCCCGCTCATGAAGGAGCCGCGGTCAAATGAGTCCTGGCGGATGGTCAAAGCTTCACCCTTGCCGCCGAAAAGCACCTGCTCATGAGCGATGTAGCCTGGCAGACGAACGGCGTGAATCTTGATTCCCTGATAATCGCCACCGCGGGCGCCAGCCAGGCTTTCAGTCGTATCAGGGGCAGTTTGGTGAGGCTCACGGACTTCCGCGATCATTTTAGCAGTGCTCAAGGCCGTGCCGGATGGGGCATCCTTCTTGTCCTCATGATGCATTTCGATGATTTCAACGTCTGGGAAGTACTTGGCTGCTTCCTTGGCAAACTTCATCAGCAACACGGCTGACATGCCAAAGTTTGGCGCGATCAGGCCGCCCAAATGCTTTTCCTTGGACAAGGCCAGCAATTCGCTTTCCTGCTCGTCAGTCAAGCCAGTCGTGCCGACTACAGGGCGAAAGCCATGTTCTAAAGCAAACTTGACATTGCCATAAACAGCTGACGGCACCGTGAAGTCTACCCACACATCAGCGATCCCAGCTGGAATGTCTGCTCTGTTGGTAAAAATTTTCGCCGCTGCGGGTAGCTGGTAGTCTTCCGGGTTCTGACTCTTCAAGGTATGCGCCAAGCCCGCCGTGATTTCAAAGCCTGGCAGACTGTTGACCAAGTTAACGGCTTGCTGGCCCATTGACCCAGCAAAACCAGCAATCAATACTTTTGTCATTATGCAATTTCTCCTAACTCAAGTGGCAGATTCTTTGACAGGGCATCCGCTGGCAAGCCAAGAGCCGCAGCCAATTGTTCTTTGTCTTCATCGTCCAGTGACAGAATCGGCAGCCGGCAGCCGCCAACGGCAAAGCCTTGGGCGTTCAAGACTGCCTTTACAGGAGATGGTGACGGGAACATGAACAAGGCGCTCATCCGCGGGGTCAGCCATCTTTGCAGCCGACCAGCTGAAGCATAGTTGCCCGCGTACAGGTCATCATACATCCGGCGCATCTTCTCGCAGTAAACGTGGGTAGCAACGGAAATGACGCCGTCCGCGCCGAGCACGCGAGCTGTCAGGGCTTGGGCATCTTCGCCGGTGAAAAGGGCAAAGTTGGCTGGACGCTTGTCAACGATCTCTTCGATCTCTTCCAAAGAAGCACATTGCTTGATCCCTGCAATGTTAGGGTGCTGAGCCAGTTCAAGAATGGTTGAGACTTCCATCTTGACGCCTGTTCTGCCGGGGATGTTGTACATGATGACTGGGATGTCGACATTGTCAGCCACGGCCGTGAAGTGCGCCTTCATGCACTTTTGGTTTGGCTTGTTGTATGGCGGAACCACAACCAAAGCATAGTCGATCCCAGGAATTTGTGCAACTTCTTGGGTAAAGGCAATAGTTTCAGCGGTGTTGTTTGAGCCAGTCCCGGCAATTACGGGCACGCGGCCGCCAACGATCTTGCCAAATTCAGTGTAGAGCTGGATCTTTTCATCATGAGTCAGGGTTGGGGTTTCACCCGTGGTCCCGCC
This sequence comes from Lactobacillus sp. 23-2, assembly GCF_044902225.1. Lineage (NCBI taxonomy): Bacteria > Bacillati > Bacillota > Bacilli > Lactobacillales > Lactobacillaceae > Lactobacillus > Lactobacillus sp. 23-2. The sequence goes on from NZ_JAOQBX010000003.1 coordinate 125,504, forward strand.
GATAACGAAGCCGTTGCATCCCTGGTCAATCAAGCGGTTAGTCAACTGTGCCAAAACCTTGAAATCGATGTGGTTGTCCGCGTCAAATGGGGTAATGATGGCCGTAAGCAAGTCAGAATCTTGTAATTGATTGTTCATTTGTTCTTCTCCTAGCGTATCTGCTTTTCGCTGTTGTGCTTTCTTAATATTTACTGTCGTACTGTTGTTAGTAGCGCTTTACTGGTCCATCCGGTAGTTCAAAAAGCCGTTGATGGCGGTCACGCCCTTATAGATGGCTTCTTCTTTGGGTTTGAGCGTGGCTGAGTGAAGCGAAGAATCATCGTCGATTCCCAGCCAGAACATGGTGCCTGGGAACTTGGCAAGCAGGAAGCCGAAGTCTTCACCCGTCATTGCTGGCTTGGTTTCGATGAATTCAACGTCTGGCTGCCCCTTCATGTAATCAATGAAGTTGGCGGTCAATTCCGGGTTGTTTTCTACTGGCCAATAGCCGCCTTGGTTAAGCCCCAAGTCCACTTTGACCCCAAAACTGAGCTCAATTCCGTGACAGATCTCAGCCAGCCGCTGGTCGATCAGCTCGATCATCTTTTGCGTCAGCCCCCGGATCGTGCCTTCGACGCGGGCATGATCGGCAATCACATTGCGGATGCTGCCAGCTTCTACCTTGCCCAGGGTCACAACCCCGCTTTGAATCGGGTCGATGCTGCGGGAAATGATGGTCTGTATCTGCATGATCAAGGATGCCGCGGCAACGACCGCGTCTTTGGCCTGATGCGGAAAGGCTGCGTGCCCGCCTTTGCCCCAAACATCGATATTGACTTCCGTCGTGCCCGCGAAAAGGGTGCCGTTCAAGCAGCCAATCGCTCCTGCTGGCAAGCCGGGATTGTCATGAAGCCCATAAAACTCGTCTGGCTTCCATTCTCCTGAGAACAAGCCCAGTTCATATGCCCGCTTGCCGCCGCTTTCGCTCTCTTCAGCCGGCTGGAAGAAAAACAGCAGATTGTCTTTTGGCTGATGCTCACTAAAATAGCTCAATATGCCCAGGGCGACGGTCATGTGGATGTCGTGCCCGCAGGCATGCATCACATGGGGATGCTTGGATTTAAATGGCAGGCCGGTTTCTTCCTCAACCGGCAGAGCATCGATATCCGCCCGGTAGCCAATCGTGCGCTTGGGCTGACTCCCCTTGACCAAGACCATGAGGGCGGTTGGCAATTCCGCTGGCTCTCTGATGGTCAGGTAGTCCTGCTTCATCTGCTTGATCACGTCTAATAAGTAAGCGTGGGTTTCCTTTTCTTGCAGGGCCAATTCAGGGATCTCATGCAAGTGACGCCGGATCTGAATCAGCTCTTCTTCTGTCAAAGCTGCCATTTCAAAAACTTCCTTAATATTGCTGAACTTCTTCTGTCATCCTTAAAGCTTGCGCAGGTCTTCTTCAAGACCGGTCTTGCTTTCCGTCTTTTCATCGACTTGCTTCAAGACTCTGGCTGGCACGCCGCCGACCACCGTGTGCGGGGCCACGTCCTTGGTAACCACCGCACCAGCAGCCACCACGGCGCCTTCGCCGACATGAACGCCTTCAAGTACGACCGCATTGGCCCCGATCAGGACGTCGTCGTCCACGCGAACCGGCTCAGCGGATGCTGGCTCAATTACCCCAGCTAAGACAGTGCCGGCACCGATGTGGCAGTTCTTGCCAACGATTGCCCGGCCACCAAGCACGGCGCCCATGTCAATCATTGACCCTTCGCCAATTTCTGCCCCGATATTGATTACGGCCCCCATCATGATGACAGCATTGTCACCGATCACGACTTGGTCGCGAATAAAGGCACCTGGTTCGATGCGGGCATTGACTTCCTTGATGTCAAGCATTGGCACGGCAGAGTTGCGCGCGTTGTTCTCAACCCGGACGGAAGCAAAGTCACCCTTGTGCTCCTCAAGGAAAGGCTTGAGATCCTTCCAGTCCCCGAAGACCACGCCGGTCTTTGCTTCTACAAAAGGATCCGTGCCTTCTGGAAAGCTCAGCTGATCCAGTCCTTCACCGCGCAGGTAAACCTTGACCGGAGTCTTCTTTGGCGCGGAGCCAATGTAGTTGATAATGCTTTGTGCGTCTAATTCTGCCATTTTGTTAACCTCTTTCAAATTTCCATTTAATTTGGGAGCGCCCGCGAAATTGACAAATAAAAAGCCCCGGGTTGCTTACGCAATCTGGAGCTTGAATAAATTCATCATTAAATCCGTCAATTGCAAGCGCAACGCAGGTAAATTCCCTGCGACAGTCTGCAACTTCTTCAACTGCAACCCAGCCAATTTGCCCTAGCCATCTCGACAAACGCTTCGGCAACCGCCCCTTTCACGTGGGGTCAAAACCTGGCCGGCTCTCCCGCGCTACTGATGTTGGCTGCGCCTCTTCAATTGCCTACAGTCTAGTTTAATTTTGTGAGCTTGTCAATGTATTTTTCATGCCTTTTTAATAGCACGTGTAATTTTTCCTTTGCAGAAAAAATATTTACCTGGCAAGATCCCAATCCTGGAGCGGATCGCGGCGGATTTCAGCCTGATGAATTGCAGAATATATTTTGCAAATTAGAAAAAATCATGCTATTGTCCTACATAGCTTAAAAATTGATTAAAGTCTTTTTGAACTAAGGAGTGCTTTTCACATGAAAGTTGTAAAATTCGGGGGCAGTTCCTTGGCCAGCGGTCCTGCCGTTGCCAACGCCCTCAAGATTATCACCAGTGATCCAGAACGGCGGATCGTAGTAACTTCTGCGCCCGGCAAGCGTCACGCAGGCGATATCAAAGTTACCGACCTATTGATCAGATATGCCAAACAAATCATTGACGGCGAAAACGCCAGCGCTACGGTTGAGGAAATCTTCCAGCGCTATGTAGAAATTGGCCACTACTTTGGCGTAGAAGAAGGCAAAATCTCACATCTGCGCGATATTCTGCTTTCCCTGCCAAATGGCAACTATCCAAACAACGAATACCTGATGGCCGCCTTCAAGGCCCATGGCGAGTGTCTGAATGCCCAATTGATCGCCATCATCTTGAACGAGCAGGGCGTAAAGGCCCGCTTCGTTGATCCAAAAGCCGCCGGCTTGACGGTAACTGGCTCACCCAACAATGCGTCTATCGCTCCAGAAAGCTACCAGGCCCTGGAGAACTTTGAATATGAGCCTGACGAAAAACTGATCTTCCCTGGCTTTTATGGCTATACCTTGGCTGGCCACATTGCTACTTTCTCCAGAGGCGGCTCTGACATTACCGGGGCCATTCTTGCCCGGGGCTTCCATGCCGATCTCTATGAGAACTTTACCGACGTTGACGCGATTTTCTCCGCCAACCCAGCCGTAGTCGACCACCCGTTGCCAATCCAGACCATGACTTACCGGGAAATGCGTGAACTGTCTTACGCTGGCTTTTCAGTCTTTCATGATGAGGCCTTGATTCCTGCTATCCAGGGGCAGATCCCAATCAACGTCAAAAACACCCAGCACCCTGAAAAACGTGGGACTATGATCGTTCCGGAAAAGCACTTCAAGCCTGAACATATCATGACTGGGATCGCGTCCAGCAAGCACTTCGCGGCTCTTTACCTGCACAAGTACCTCATCAACAAGGAAGTTGGCTTTACCCTCCGGATTCTGAACATCCTCAGCAAATATGGCCTTTCCTACGAACACATGCCAACTGGGATTGACGACTTGACCATTATCTTTGACAAGAATAAGCTGAGTGATGAAATCATCGATTCAGTCTGCGATGACATTCAAACTGAAATCAATCCTGACCACCTGGAATGGATCAACGACTACGCCATTATCATGATCGTTGGCGAAGGCATGAAGAATCATATCGGCGTCATGCGCGATATTGCCACTCCAGTCGCTGCCCAAGGGATTTCTCTGCGCATGGTCAACCAAGGCTCATCAGAAATCTCGATCATGATCGGGACGACCACTGAAGACGCTGACCGGGCGGTTAAGGCGATCTACGACTACTTTTTCAAGCGTTAAAGGAGACAATTATGACCAAGCTTTTGAAGGTTCACGGCTCACAAAATCAATTTTTCATCTTGGACCAAACCGCGCTCAAGCAGCCATTGAGCGACGCAGAGCTTAAAGCACTGACGATCAAGCTGACTGACCCGGAAACGGGCCTTTTAGGCGGTGCTGACGGCGTTCTGGCAATCAGCCAGTCTGATCATCCAGGGGTGCTCGGCAAGATGCGGGTTATCAACGCCGACGGCAGTGAGGCTTCAATGTGCGGCAATGGCTTGCGCACCGTGGCCCGCTACTTGTCCGAAAAGACCGGACAGGACCAGTTCAAGGTTGAAACCATGTATACGGATCTGCAAGTCCGCCGCCAGCCTGATTTTGCCCCTGGCGTGTCAGCCATGGCGGTCGAGATTTCACCGGTCAAGTTTGCCAAGGAAGACCTGCCTTTTGACAACCTGGGCCATGAACGTCTTTTAGACACTTTGGTCCCAGAATTCGTTCCCGGCTGGAAGTTCAGTGCGCTTGCCGTGCCAAACCCGCACTTGGTCACCTTCATCAAGCAAGCGGAGCTGACGAGCCCGGTCTTGGGCGAACTGGGGGCCTACCTCAACAGCGACAACCCTTACTTCTCCGATGGCGTCAACGTCAATTACGTCGTCATCCGCGGTGAAAATGAGCTCTTCGTCCGCACCTTTGAAAGAGGAGTCGGCTTCACCAACGCTTGCGGGACGGGGATGTCGGCCAGCTCACTGGTCTTTGCCCTGACCCACCCTGATTTAGGCCATTTCAATCAGCCAATCACCGTCTTTAATCCTGGCGGCATGGTTAAGACCATCTTGCATAACGAAGATCACAAGTATTGGATCGAGTTGATCGGCAACGCGACTGAAACCCATGAAGTGGAAATCGCGGAAGCTGACCTGCATCATGCCCGCGTCGATCAAAATGCGGCTAAGATCACGGAAACTGGCGAACAGGCTGCCTACATGAGCTTCGTCGATCAGTTGCCTGCAGTCAGTTAAGCCTTAGCCAAACTATTTACATAACAATAATTATGATAGAGGATATCTAACTTGCTGGATATCCTCTATTTTTTATGTTTTCTTTTATTTTAGATAAAGCTTTTAGCCTCCTTTTCAGCTGCCATCTCCTGCTTGACCAGCCGGCAATTTGCAAGCAGCTGCCGCAGGTATTTCTTCTTAAAAGGATCATCTTCCAAGGTGATGGCCGGCGTCAGGTACTTTCTGCAGACCGTACGGTTTCCCTGCAAGAAGGCGGCACACTCTTCTTCAGCCATGCAAAAGACGGCTGGATGGTCGATCAGGCGCTTGAGCATCAGCAGCGCGTCGGCGCTGGCCAATTCATCAGGCAGATTGACAAGCTCATGCCAAAGCTTGAAATCAGTCTCCCGCTCGCCATCCTTGCTAGCAAGCGACTGCTGGATAAAGCTTTCTGTCAAGCTGCTTGGCACCAGTTCTTGATAATAGATCCGGTAGCTCAATAAGCAGCGGTCTTCCGCCGCGATCAGTCCACTCTTGAGCATTTGCTTGATCCGGCTTTCAATCATTTGATTGCTAAAAAGACGGAAGTGCTTGTCATAAGCAGTCGGATGCAAGTCATCGTAAAAGTCAATGGACAGATCGCGCAGAATCTTAACCACGTTTTTAGCCGTAATACGATATTCGTTGGTCATGGCCAGCTTGGCAATGGCAACAGCCACGATGTCCCCAAGCAATTTGTGCTCAGAGAGCTGCTTGGCGATTTTGGCCTCCCAGCTCGCTTCTTTGGACAAGCATCTGGTCAGAAAGGCCTGGCAGCTATCCACTGCGTGCTCATCAAGCGCAAAGGTGACTTGATATGCTTTCCGCGACTTTCCCGTGGCAGTCACCTGAATCTGGTCCTTGGCCTTCAAGTACCTGCTGGCTACTTGCAGGCCATCAGCACTGCAACAGTCCAGAAATTCCTGATACTGGCTGCATTTCCGCAAGGTCTGCTCAAAATTTTCGAGCATCTTGACCTTTTCTGGCGCCAATTCAAATTGTCCACTGGCTAAATCCAGGTCGACATAACTGCAGGGCTCTGCCTGCTCCCAATTGGCAAAGTCTTGGAAATAGTCAGCCATAATCCTGGCCTGTTCTTGTGTCAGCGAATCCAGCAGCTGAAATTGCTCAGGCTGAACTGGAAACTGCAGATAAATCCTGCCGCGACTAAGACGACATTTGCCCGCCTTAAGTTCTGCTGACTGCTTGAAGAAGGAAATGAGGCGCTCTTGGTCCAAGAGCTGATAACAGATCCAGCGCTTGAGCCGTTCGGGCGTAATCATCTGCTTGGCCGCTTCCGTATCCAATAGCGGCCAGGCCTTCTCAAGGCCAGTCAGCAAATCTTTGGATTGGCTTAAGAATTCTGCCGTCATCTTGAGCAATTCTGCTTCTCCATAGTCTTGGGGCACGATATTTTCAACCAAGTCGTCTTTCAGGCTCGCCAGAGCGTCATCAAGCAGTCGAGGATCAGAGCTCTTGGCAATTTTGAAGCGTGACTCTCTAAGCCGGAATTTGGCCTCTGGTTCGGCTATAGCCTCAATTGTCAGCTGCATCTCATCTTCCAATGCCGTCAGCGGTGCTAATCCATTGATTTTTATCCTGCCAAGCCGCTGACGGACGTATTTCACGGGTTCAATCTGCCTCTTTGCAACTAGGCTTAACTCGCCAGTTGCTTTCACCAGCAGCTGGCAGCTTTGAAAATCATAGCGCATCTTGTCTTTTCCCTTCCGGTAGATATGACAATCCTGTTCTTCCAGATCAGGATACTCGAGGTAAATCCTTCTGAGCATGGTGAGCTTGTCAAAGCCAATCCGCTTTGCCAAGGCCAGCCGCTGGCGGATTTTTGCGAGCATTTTCGCGTGCATGTGCCGGCCTTCTTTAGCTTTAGGTCCACTGAAATCCAGCTTGATGATGCTGCCATCCGATGTAACCACGGCTTCCAAGCTTAAAAGCGGATCATCGGTCAGCAGATTAATCATATAGTTTCCAGCATTCGACTTGCGGCACTTGATCTTCGCTGGATCGATAGCCAGCTCATTCTCATAGCCATTCAGCAGATCAAGGGCGATGAGTACTGCGCCTTTTTCTGAAATCAAGCTTTTCCCTTCTTTCGTTTGCCGTGCTTTCAGTCCTGTGTTTTGTCCGGATGGGTTCTCAAGAAGTCGTTAAACTGCTGGTTGAGCCGCTGCGCCATTTCTTCCGCTGGCTGCATAATCTGCTTCAGCACCTTCTGACTTTTGAATGGATTGCTGCCATCTGGTTCAATCATAACTAGCATGCCTTCCATTAAATCGCGTTGAACTTCTTTTGGCTTACGCTGCCCATCCGCTTTATGCAGCTTGATCGTCACGCTGCTTGCCTTTGGCATGACCAGACAGGCCATTACCGCCGAAAATTTCCGGGTAGCTGAACTGAAGCTCACTTTCGGCTTGACCCACACGTAGATGCGCTCATCCGGCTTGATGCCGGCTTTGCGCGCGTCTTCGCGCAGCTGGGAGACAAGGCAATCTAAATCATCAGTCATGGTTGCGTCGCTTTTTATCTTGCTCATATTTTTCTCCTTCGTGAGTTCGATTATCAAGATTGATCGGTTTACGCAACACATTAAAATACAGATATCTCAGTCTTGTCCACTCACGACACAAGCGCTTTCAACGGCGCTGCTGCCAGCTTCCTGCAGATTAGCTCCAAATGAGGAATGGCTCTACGACGGCCTTTTCACCGGGGGATCTTGTCAAAAAAATTTAGATTGCATCGATGAAATTCAGCAGATCCCGGGGCCGGCGCACGCAGAAAACTTCATCTGCATATTGAGCATATTCCGCGAGAACCGAGTCCCCCGTATTCCATTTATTTGTTTCCTCCGTGTTCAGCCAGTACGTTTTCTTTGCCCTTCGGCTGATAGTCTTAAAAGTCTCCGCTTCAGTGGGACGAAAGTTGTTTCTGGCGTCGCCAATCCAGATCACGATCGTCTCTCTGGTAAACTCTGCCAAATATTCCTGCCGTAGTTCGCGCAAGGGCCGCCCATAGTCTGAATAGACGCCATGGGTAGGAATCGTATTCAGGACCTTGTGCAGTGCCTTATCTGCATTTGGCTGGTCAAACAGCTTGGAAATGTCAAAAAGCGAATTGACAAAGGCAAAAGATTTGCATCCCCCAGCAAAAACGTCCTTCATGAAAAACATAAAAGTCAGCATCATTTCGCTGGCCTGGCGGCAAGAGCCGGAAACGTCAAGGAGCATGACAATCTTGCTTTTGCTTCTTCTCGGCTTGACATAGGCCAGCTCAATTGGAATCCCACCAGTGCGGCAGGCCTTTTTGCAGATTTCTGCTACATCCAGCCGCTGCTTTTGTCTGGTCCGGATTCTTCGCAAAAAACGGGTCTTGAGCTTGCGGGCATTCTTCAGCAGATAGTCGCGAATTTCTTCTTGCTCTGACAGGGACAGACTGTTGAAGCTCTTATCCAGCAAGGCGTTTCCCTGGCCAAGAGAGAGCACGCCGCAGCGCCCTTCATTGAAGGCAGTGCGGGAATGACGGCTCTGGGTTTTGACAATTGCCCGCTGGCTGATGCTTTCGGCCGCCAGTCCGCTAAGCAAGCTGTCCATTTCCTGCTTGGCTTGCTTGACCGAATCTGCCAGCTTGTGTTCTTGCGTCAGGATTTCCATGCGTCTGGCATCGCTTTCCGCGATCTGCCGCGCAAGCCGGCGGCGCTTTTGCTGGAACTGGTCCAGCAGCTTGACCTGCTTTGCGATTACATCCAGCATGGCGAGTGGATCTGCCGTGCTCATTACCGTCTTCATGCCGCCACGCAAAATCTTGCGCAGGCTATCCTGCTTTTCAGCCAAAGCTGCTTTCTGCCGTGGACTGCCTGTGGCGGCAATGACGGCCATATTTTGCAGCAGCTTATATTCTGGACATTTTCCAAAGACCAGTTCGTAGTCAGCTTGAACAGCCTTGAGGCCTTGCTGGATTTGGCTGGCTAAGCGTGAAGAAGCCGCGACCATTTCTGCCGCATTAAGCTCCTTGCCCAGCAACGCTTGCTTGGTCCGCGAAATTTCCGCCAGCTGCAAGGCAAACTCCTGATGCTGCCGTTCTTCTTCCCGCAGCCGGTTTTGGTAGCGGTCATGAGCCGCCTTAAGCGATTTTCGCCGTTGCAGAAAGTCCGCGAAATCTTGGTGGAAATACCGGGCTTCAAGCTGTGACTTCACCATGACCGTCTTTAAAAGCGGCTCGCAGGCTGCCAAGGTCAGATTCGTTTCATTGAAAGGGGCATCGCCCATTAACTTGAACACCAGCTCAGCATAATCTGCCGGGATTTGATAGCCAAGACTTTGCAGATAAATACCTAAGTCAATGACCTCAGCGGGCAAGAAACTCTGACCATTCATCGTCCACTTCTCCTTTCCCGTTCCAAATGCCGGCACCAAATTTCTGCAAAATCTCTGAAACTGGTTCAAGGTCTCTGCTGTCCTTGACCAGAATGCTCAGCGCGTTCATGGCTAATTCCTTAGTCGCCTGCTTGTTTGCCTGCAAGAATTTGGCATAAGCAATTGCTTCAGCGATTGAGGGTTGATAGTGCAGCAACTCTGCTTGCTGGCCAAGCTCAAACAGGGCAGCGGCGATTCCTCTGGCCAAGTCCGGTTCTGCGGCTGCCTTCTTCATCAGAATTTCCGTCAGCTCTTGCTTGCTCTTGCGCTCAATGTACAAGTAATTGCAGCGCCTTCTCAAGGCCCCGGAGAGTTCCCGGTAGCCATTGGAAGTAATGAATACCAGTGGCTTCTGATTGGCGGGACATTTAATTTCCCCTAGCTGGGGGATGGTCAGCGCGTAGTCCTCCAAAAATTCATACAACATGTATTCGACTTCTTCTGGTGCCTTGTCGATTTCGTCAATGCAAAGCACGCACGGGCCATCGCCGCTGATGGCCTTTAAGATTGGCCGCTTGATCAAAAAGTCGGGTCCATAAAAGTCAACGGCCAGGTTCGCCGACTGCATGGCCTGTCTTGGGCTAAGCCCCGCCAGGGTCTGTTCCAGCTTAGGCTTGAGCAGCTCCAGCATCAAAAGCTGCTTTTGATAGTCGTAATCATAGAGGATCTTGTCATCAGTCAATCCGTCATACATCTGCACACGGCAGTATGGCAGCCGGAGTCCGTCAGCCAGGGCTCTGGCAACTGCTGTCTTGCCAACCCCCGGCTCCCCCTCCAAGAGCAGCGGCCTGTCTTGACTGATGCTGGCCCACAAGGCATGGAGCATCTCGGAGCTGGCAAGGTAATTTTGACTCATCAGGGCATCCCTGATTTGGCTTAAATTGAGCTTCATTGCAAACCTCTTTCTAAATACACGATCATATGTTCTGGTTTGACTAAAATTTAACTACATTTTTTGCCCCTTGTCCACCCCAGCCCAAAGTGATCTGATCCCTTGTCAGATCTAGCTTTTACACTATTCATTTTCTGTTAGATTCCAGTCAGGAAGCGGACTTGCGGGTGGCCAAAATTCCGTGAAATTTTTTCGCTATTTTTTCTGACAAAACAGGCGAAAAGTTAATGCAACAAAAAAGCATGTCTTTAACTCAAAGCAAAGACATGCTTATTAAATTGGCTATTTGGTTACCGTTTACGGCAAAAATACGATTGCTTATTTGCGGATAAATTTCGCGTCTCCTGCAGCTTCCGGGGCAGTGACAAAGCGCTCAACTTGCATATGCAGGTCGTACTTCTCACGAAGCGCGGCCAATTCCCCCATCATTGGGGAAGCATGGTGGGCATCCAAGGCCGCTTGATCGCGCCAGCTGTCAATCAGCAGCACGGTTTCCGGGTCGTTCATTGGAATAAAGTAATCATAGCGCTCGTTGCCTTCCTCAGCCCGAATACGGCCAGCTACGCCGCTTCTTTCCATTTCTTCCGCGAACTTGCGGGCGCTGCCATTTTCTCCAGTGTAATACAGATTTACAGTTAAGCTCATTTGTTTCTCCTATTCAAAATCCGCTAATGCTTCAAGGCGTGCTTGGTGCAGGTATTCGTTGTACTTTTCGACTTGGCTGGCCAGCGCGTCATCGGCAATTGAGGACGCACCGTCAGTGATGAACGGTTTGATGAACCTGGTATGGGTCAAGCGGCTGGTCGCTTGAAATGGCCGCAGCAGCTCATGAACCGTGTATTTGGCAAAGCCGTCCCTGCCATAGTTTTTTGCCCCTGGCGATACGGCAATGACGACTTCCTTGCCCTCAAGGGCAGTTCCGCCAGTCCCGTATGCCCAGCCATATTCCAATACGTCATCTTCCCACTGTTTGGTCAAAGCCGGTGCCCCATACCAATGCATCGGAAACTGCAACACGATGCGGTCAGCTTCAAGCAGGACTTTTTGCTCAGCGGCAACGTCAATCTTAAAGTCAGGATACAGGTCGTACATGTCCCGCACTTCAATATCATCATCCAGACCATTTATCAGTGCCAAATTTACCCTTGATTCTGGCAAATTTGGGTGAAATAGCAATACTGTCGTCTTCATTTTTGCCTTCCTTCTTTCTTACTTATATTCGTAAAGCAAAAGCTTTTGCTCTGTTTTTTGCCAGTTGCCGTTATGGGTAATCAGCTTACAGAGCTTTGTACTGATGTAATTCTTGCCATCCTTGATTACGTAATTGCCTAAGCCATCTGAGAGGCGAACATAAGCGCCTTTTGACAGGTAGCTCTGCACATAGCCCCTAAGATTAGTCCCGATGACATGTACATAGTCATTGAGCCATAATCCTCTGGCATACTTTGTGTTCTTGGCATTGCGTTTTGATGTTCTGTTTGGTTCTTTTCTGCCTTTGCGGGCGGTTGCCTCATGAAGCGAACGCTTCTTTTTGCGGAACTGGCTGATCATCGCCACCGTCTCCGGCATCTGACCAACTGACTTGATCCCGCTGATTGCGATTGCGTCCGTGAAATGTCCCTTTGGCAGATTGAATTTTTGGCGCTCAAAGAAAGTCTGATAGCCATACTGGCAAGACGCTTCAGGGAAAGCGGTCATGATCCGCTTGCGCAGAATGTTCATGAACGT